>CANQKP010000113.1 GCA_947624495.1 uncultured Monoglobus sp.
CTCAGTTCTCGGATGCCACAAAACTTTAGGGTTGTTTTGTGTACGTATGCCCTACCAACTGAGCTATAGAGGAATATATTTATTTGTATATTTTTAAAAAATATACAAATGCCTTACCAACTGAGCTACAGAAGAACATTTTGTTTGTATATTTTTAAAATACACAAATGCTTTACCAACTGAGCTGTAGAAGAACGTTTTGTTTGTATACTTAAAATATACAAATGCTTTGTCAACTGAGCTATACTTCAAAAGCTCACGCGCAGATAATATTATACTACCGCAAGACGGGTTTGTCAATAGGTTATTTTAAAATTTTTTAAAATTTATTGACTTAATCGTAAAAATAGTGTAGAATTATATTAAGATATTACTTGTCAAAAATGCGGAGTTAATTATGAAAAGGAAAATTACGGAGGTTTCGGTTTTCGAATTCTTCCTGTGTATGTTCGTAATACTTATACATCTGCTCTCCGAGGGCGTGAATGTATTCCCGAAGTGGAGTGTGCTGTCGATTGTGTTTTACACGGTAACGCGCCTCACTACTTTTGCTGTGCCTGCGTTTATTTTCACAAGTGCGCTCAAACTGTTTTATAAGTACAGCGAGCGCAAATTCTCATATATGCCGTTTCTCATAGACCGCATAAGAAAGATATATGTACCGTACATAATCATGGTAATAATTTATTACATCGTTTTTGTGTACGCTTTTCATATATACAGCTTCAATCCGGTATCGCTCATAAAGTATATATTAAACGGCGATTTGTCGGCGCAGTTTTACTTTGTGGTGCTTATCATGCAGTTCTATCTGCTGATGCCTGTCTGGATCCTGATAAGCAAGAATAAGTCGAAAAAGTTCCATACTGTGATCGCGATAATCACCCTGATAATTACTATATCATTCAGAATGTTTCTCGGCTATGATGAATACATTCACAAGCTGTTCCCGTCCTACATGATCTTCTGGATCCTGGGAATGTACGCCGGAATGTATTATAACGAATTCATCAGGTTCCTGAGCCGTTCGCGGCTTATGGTGTACGCCGGCTGGCTTGTGTTCGCGATACTGCACAGCGTCACTTCATACATGGAATACTGCGGCGTTATCAACAACTCGCTCTCCGCTGTGTTTGTTGTGTTCTTCTGCCTTTTCTCCACATTTGGATTTTATCAGTACGCTTACGGTCTGACAGAGTCGTTGGAGAGCCGCGGCAAAGGATTTTTCATCAGCATATCCGCCGCGTCCTACAGCATATACCTTGTTCACTGTCTCATTATAACCTCAACCCAGGAAATAATGAACACCTTCGGACTTGAAAACACGATACTCAGATTTGCTGTCACCGCGGTTGTGACATATTCGCTTTCAATTATATTCTGTGTGCTGATCGCCACGTTCTACCGCAACATAAAGGCATCGCTTTCACGCAGCTCAGCACGAAAGTCCCGCAAGAAAGCCGCTCGAAAACGCTATCTGTAGGTTGAACCCTCCCGTGTAGGCGTCAACGTCTATTATTTCGCCGGCAAAGCTCAGTCCGTCTGCCAGCTTGGACTTCATGGTTGACGGGTCAATTTCCTTGACGGACACACCGCCTGAGGTTACAATTGCCTGCTCGATCGGGCAAAATCCGGTCACGTTAAATACGATTTTTTTAAGCAGAGCCGCAAGCGCGGCTCTTTCCTGTTTTGTCACCGAGTTCACTTTTTTAGCGGGATCTATACCCGACAGATCGATAATCGGCTCAATCAGTCTGACAGGCAGAAGCTTGCCGAGGCTGTTTCGGAAATCTCTGTTAAGCCCCTCGTTAAAGTCGCGGAGTATTCTTTTGTCAAGCTCGCTTTCGGTCAGGGCGGGCTTTAAGTCAAGCTCGATAGTATAATTATCGGTGCGGATATTGCGCATATGGGCGCTGGCGCTTAAAATCACAGGACCGGTCAGTCCGAAGTGAGCAAACATCATCTCTCCGAAATCTTCATATACCGATCTTACAGCCGAGTCCCTGACAACAATTTTCACGTTCTTGAGCGACAATCCAACTACGCTGTCAATCCATGTCTGACTGACTCTGACCGGAACAAGCGACGGCAGAATATCGGTTATCGTGTGTCCGAGTTCCTCGGCAAAATAGTAGCCGTCGCCGCTGGAACCGGTCTTTTGATATGACATTCCTCCGGTGGCAATAATCACATGGTCGGCTGTCAGAACACCCCGTTCTTTGCACCTGACTCCGGTCACTCTTAATCTTTCACCGCCGCTCTCGCTCAGCACCCCGTCAACTCTGTCATGTATTATCTCGACATTGTTCATGGCGAGGTACCGCCGCATTGCGTTCACTATGTCGGCGCTTTTATCACTGACGGGAAAGACGCGGTTCCCGCGCTCAACCTTTGTTGGAACGCCTAAATTATTGAAAAACTCAATCACCGAGGTATTTGGAAATGTATAGAATGCGCTGTACAAAAACCTCCGGTTTTTCGTAACCGCCCTTATCAGATCCTCAACGTCCTCACAAGCGTTGGTCACATTGCAGCGACCCTTTCCGGTAATCATCAGTTTTTTCCCGAGATTTTTGTTCTGCTCGATCAATCTCACGCTGTGTCCCGACTTTGCCGCTGTGCCTGCCGCCATCATTCCGGCAGGTCCGCCCCCGATCACAATTACTCTTTTACCCATAACATTCTCCTAATTAAGTGCAGCCTCAAGCGCCGCAATATTATCCCGCATGAGCGATATATACGTCGCTCCCTGCTTAAACTCGTCTGCGGTCACATTGTGGCAGGAATTAAGCTGCATCAGCGCCGCGTCGGTGGACTCGCAGATCGTCACCGCAACCTTTTTGTTTGACATTTCGGGATAAAACACCACCGGAATGTTCTCATCCTTAACCTTGTCTATCAGAAACGCCACTGTTCCGGCATCCGCCTCGGTCTCGGAAGAACAGCCGGGAAACGCCGCATAATAATTAAGCCCGTACTCGTCCGCAAAATATCTGAACGAAAAGCGGTCGCCGAACACAATTGTGCCGCGTTTACCGTTTTCGACAATTTTTCTGAATTCACCGTCAAGCTCCATAAGCTCAGCGATATAGTTTTCGGTGTTTTTTTCGAGCGCGCTTCTTGAATTTTCGTCCGCCGCTCCGATTATGCTCCCGCTTATTGTACGCGTAATTTTTGCCGCGTTGACCGGAGACGTCCAAACGTGTTCATCATACTGCGGCTCACCGCCGTCTTCCTCAGGCTCCTCCTGCATACCCTCGACAACCTCTTCCTCTACCGCGTCCACGCAGCCCATCATCGAGATTATATCAATGTTCTCAGTATCTATCGAACCAAGGATGCTTTTTACCCATTCGTCAGACTCGCCGCCGGTATATATAAATATCCGGCAGTTCTGTATGTCGATTATGTCCTTAGGAGCAGGCTCATATGAATGAGTCTCGGAGCCGGGCTTGATGAGCAGCTTAAGGTCAAACTCATCGCTGCCGCCCAGTATCGCCCTTGCAAAGTCGTACGCCGGAAATACGGTACACACGATCATAGGCTTTTCCGGGATCGAAGCATTGCTTTTACAAGAGGTCAGCATCGAGCCAATCAAAATTGCCGATATAAAAACGCAGCAGAATTTTTTCAGCATTTCCAATTCTCCTTATTCTCTATCATCTCTTAGAGATTTATTTCTAATTTCGTCAAGCTTCTCAATCATGTTAAGTTTCGGAAAGGCGGAGTGCAGTCGTCTTGCGGTCATAGGCGTACCGGTGCGAAGGTCGTCATACCTCTTTTGAAGCTCGGCAATTTTTTCGCGTATTTGCTCTCTTTTCTGTGATCGCTCGGCTTTATTGCTCTCGTGCTTTTCCGCCATATGTATCGCCTTGTCGGAGATCCCGCTGCCCAAGGAGTCGGAAAGCTCGCGCAGCTCTTTCGCCGTGGCGCTCATAAGCTTAAGGTGCTTGCTTACCTTGTTAATTCCGACAACCGTCATTATCATATCCGCAATGATCGCGAAAGTCAGCACGAGCAAAATAACCGCGCCAAGTTTCTGCGGGACAAGACTCACAATGTCACGCACAAACGGATGGACCATATCGACCACGATCAGGCAGGCAAATCCCCATATGATTGAAAACTTAAGACAAACATATCCCTTGATGTTAAATCTTTCGTTTGAGTAGTCCCACCAGTGCTTGTGAAACAGTTTGTCAAGCACCGCTCCCGTCACAAACTCCAGAACCGATGTCAGCAGGAACGAGCCCAAATACAGCAGCGCGAATTTATCGTGTATAGGCTCTAAAATAAACAGCACGGTCACAACTCCAAATCCGTAAATCGGGCAGACCGGACCGTTTAAAAACCCGCGGTTGACAAACTTCCCGTGGTTGAGAGCCGCATACACGACCTCGGTACACCAGCCCAAAAACGCATATACAAAAAAATACCATGCCATTTGACAAATCAAGTCCATATTCATAACCCGTCTTCCTTTCAATTATAGCTGTTTCCATTATATCACACAAACACAAAAGTTTCAATGTATAATCCTTGCACAAAAAATATCCGTAAAATTCGTTTTTTTCTACAAAGTTATTGCGATAAATACTTGATATTTGTTCCGTTTAATAGTATAATTAACTCTGACTGAAATTTATGTATATAAGGATTTGATTAACAGATGAGCAATAATAAAATATACACACTGCCGCTTGTACCGCTCCGTGGAATAATAGTCTTTCCCGGAATGATACTGCATTTTGACGTTGGCAGACCAAAATCTATTGACGCAATCGAAAGCGCCCTGAGGCACAACAAGCTTGTTTTTCTGTGCTATCAGAACGACTATCTGACCGAAGCGCCGAAGCTGTCCGATCTCGCTAACATAGGCACTATATGCGAGGTTCGGCAAATTCTTCGTATGTCGGACGGTACCGTGCGTATTCTTGTAGAGGGCAAGCAAAGAGCAAGGATCACAAAATTTTCTGACACCGGATCTTTTGTGCAGGTCGAAGTTGAAAGCCTTGAGGATGTTACAGAACTTAACGATGATACCTATACGCAGCTGTTGATGCGCAAAATTCAACATCTTATCGAAGATTATCTTGAAGTCTATGACCGCATTTCTCCCGAAGCGATGACGGCGCTGCTGTCTATTGAGGATCCCGGCGAAATGACCGATGTTATAATATCAAATCTTCCGGTCAAACCGGCGCTTAAGCAATCGGTACTTGACCGCGTGGATATTCATGATCGGATGGAACAGCTAATATCAATTTTATCCGAGGAGATCGATTTGCTGGATATAGAGCGCAGCGTTATGGAGCAGGTACAGCAAAATCTTGACGAAAATCAGCGCGATTATGTGCTTCGCGAAAAGCTCAAGGTTATTCAAGAAGAACTGGGCGAGGGTGACGAGGCGGACGCGGATATCGCGAAGTACCGCAAGGAAATGTCTGAACGCAGTCTATCCGAAGCCGTGACCGAAAAACTTAATGATGAGCTGGATAAACTGGCTAAGATCCCCGCGCACACCCAAGAATATTCACTTATTCAGACCTATATCGAGACGGTCCTGGCAATGCCTTGGGATATTTCCGGTGAGGAAAAACTCGACATTGCCGCCGCGAAGGCGCGTATGGAGAAGGATCACTACGGTCTTGACGAGGTTAAGGAGCGCATACTTGAATACATCGCTGTAAGAAAGCTGACCGGCAAACCCGGCGGAAATATACTGTGTCTGGCGGGACCTCCGGGGACCGGCAAAACCTCTATCGTAAGCTCTATGGCAAAGGCGGTCGGCAGGAAGTACTGCCGTCTGAGTCTGGGCGGAGTGCATAATGAGGCTGAGATACGCGGTCACCGCAAAACTTATATCGGCGCTATGCCCGGCAGGATCGTAGACGCGGTAAAGCGGGTCGGTGTGAACAACCCGGTTATACTGCTTGACGAGATTGACAAAATGACAAGCGATGTCAGCGGCGACCCCTCCTCCGCTATGCTTGAGGTGCTGGACCCTGAACAAAACAAGGAGTTTCGTGATAACTATCTTGAAATTCCGTTCGACCTCTCCAACGTGATGTTCATCGCATCTGCAAACAACCTGAGCAAAGTACCCAGACCGCTGCTGGACAGAATGGATATTATTGACGTGTCGGGCTATACCGAGAACGAAAAGCTGATAATAGCAAAAAAATACCTGGTACCCAAGCAGCGCAAAAAGAACGGTCTAAGCGGTCGCGCGGTAACCTTTACCGAGGGCGGACTTAAGGAGATCATTCAAGGCTACACAAGGGAATCCGGAGTTCGCAGTCTTGAACGCTCGATTGCAAAAATATGCCGCAAGGCGGCAGTCAGCGTGGTTGACGACCCAAAATTCCACGTAAGCATTTCAAAGAAAAACCTTGCCGAGTACTTAGGCAAACGGAAATTCAACGACAATACCGTTGAAAAATTTGACACGGTAGGTGCGGCAATGGGACTCGCGTGGACTGAGGTCGGCGGCGAGACGCTGCTGATTGAGGTAAACGTAATGGAAGGCAGCGGCAAACTTGAGCTTACAGGAAACTTAGGCGACGTTATGAAGGAGTCTGCCAAGGCTGCACGCTCATACATACGCGCCAACGCATATAAATACGGAATTAAGTCTGATTTTTACAAAACGACCGATATTCATATTCATATTCCAGAAGGCGCTGTTCCCAAGGACGGTCCGTCAGCCGGAATAACCATGACTCTGGCAATGATATCCGCTTTAAGCGGCGTTCCGGTCAGACACGATGTTGCCATGACAGGTGAAATCACCCTTCGCGGCAACGTGCTGCCTATCGGCGGGCTTAAGGAAAAGACTCTCGCTGCGCTCAGAGAGAGTCTTTTCCTTAAGC
>CANQKP010000114.1 GCA_947624495.1 uncultured Monoglobus sp.
CATTTTTACACGCTCCTTGATTTGATTATACCATTCTCTTTTTTGCGTGTCCACTTTTATTATACAACTTTCGCGTAGTCGCTAGTTCCTATTCCCTAGTCCCTACGTTACCATAAACTCAGTCTGTCATCCTCGGACCGGTACATGGCGCAGCCGGGCTGCAAATGGTAGAGATTTAAAAACTCCTCGAAATTGGAAAGCACCATATTAACACGCACACTGTTGGGCGCGTGAACGTCGGTAGCGAGCAGCATCTTGGCATACTCGTCGGTACATACCGTGCGGTAGGTCCGTGCATAAGTCTTAAACAGTTCGTCAAGGTTTGGATTTCCCTTTCCCGCAATGTCTAAAATGCACGCCATTGCCCCGACGTCCGCTATATTCTCGCTGAGCGTAAGTCTGCCGTCAACATGGATGCCGGGAAAAATTTCTATATTGTCATACTCACTCACAAACTTGCGGCAGATCTCGTTAAACGCCGTGACATCATCCGTTGTCCACCAGTCGCTGAGGTTTCCGTTCTTGTCAAACTGAGAACCCACGTTGTCAAAGGCGTGAGTTATTTCATGTGCGATCACGCTTCCTATGCCGCCCAGGTTTGTTTCAAAGCTGGCGTTTGGGCTGTAGTAGGGCGCCTGAAGCACTCCGGCGGGAATAACAATGCAGTTGCCCGCCCGATCATAGTATGCATTCACCGACTGCGGCGTAAGGCTCCAGCTGCTTTTGTCCACGGTCGATCCGCTGTTTATCAGCCGGGTGTTCTCTTTTGCGGTAAGCTTGTTATAGTCGATAATATATTCCATAAGGCTGCCGCCGTCGTCTGCGCTGCGCACCGAATAATCGCTGTTGGTGTACCCGATCAGATATTCCGGATATCCTATGCGCACAGAAATCGCAGACAGCTTATCTTTGGCGACCGCCTTGGTCTTTCCGCTCATCCAGTCAAGATTATCAATCCGCTTTTCAAACGTCTCTATAATCAGATTAGCCAAATCCTCGATCTCCTTTTTGGAGTCGGGTGAAAAATACCGCTCGATATACTCCTCGCCCAGCTCCAGCCCCAATATCGACTGGGTGATCGTGACCGCGTACGCCGAGGACGGGATCTTAGAGTCGGTCCCGCTTATCTCGTTGATATAGTTCTGGTACGCCGTGTACATCTCGGAATTCAGGTAAAGCGCCGAGTAGTCCAACACCGCCGCCTTCAGATACTGCTTCAGGGTGTTTATGTTGTCACGCACAAACACCGTGTTTATTATCTTAGCCAGCTCCTTATCATACACGATAACGCTGTCGGCGTTTTCATATCCCAGACTTTTAATGTACTTTGTGATATTGAAATTATAAAACAGGCTTCTGAGGTCGCTTTCGGAGCAAACGTTATATATCAGCTCCGGCTTATCCCATAGAGAGTCGTCCATGGTTGCGTCTGCCAGCATTATACAAAGGTTTGTTACGGCATCGGCATTCTTTCCCGCTTCGTCAGCGGACTGACCCGACACCATAAACAGGGTCTGTATATACTCCTTATACGCATTTTCCACTTTTTCATATTCGCCCTTTTTTACAACTCCCGGCTCAATTCCGGTATAGCATGACTCAAATGTTATCCTGTACTGCGTGGAGTCCTTAAAATCGTTATTCACCTTAATGGGTAAAATCGAATGGAAGCCGCATTTTTCAAGCTCTGCCATTACCGTTACAAAATCATTGAGATTTTCTATCGAATCTATCATTTCGATATACGGGCGTATAGGCTCGATACCGACATTTTCACGATATTTCTCGTTTGCCGCGGCAAGATAAACGTCCAGTATTTTTTGCTTGTTGCTGCCTTTGGCAGGCGTGTTACCGATATAGTAGTCGGTGATTATGTCTCCGATTATGCTCTGTATCCTATATGCGTTATTCTGGGAGATCTGTTCCACATTAGACCACTTTGCGTAGCCATCCGGCAGCTGGGTCTCGGCTATCCACTGCTCGTTGACATATCCGTAATAGTCCGACTTATATAAATCATTGTCGGGCAGAGCGGCACGGAAAGCCAGCAGCCTGCCATAGATGATCGTTATCTGTTCATACAGCATATAGTCGTCGGCGCCGAGTGTGCCGTCGCCATAGCCGTATACCAGACCCGCATTTTTGAGACGGGATATGTCGGTCCGCGCCCAATCGGGAACGTCGCTGAAAAAGTCTGAATGGTCGCCCAGATCAGTCGGAAGGTAACTCTGCGACAGCACACGGCTCATTATCGCAAAGCTCTCGACCCGCGTAATGTCGTCATTTGGGTGCAGCCGCCCGTCATCCGAGCCGTTCAGCGCGCCGATCGACACCGCTAAACCCAAACTGTCATAGTATATCGGGTCGATCTCGGCATAGTCGGCAAACACCGACAGATCGGCGGGCATTACCGCCTTAACCTCGTCGCCCAAGCCCTCGATCATAATATACACAGCCTGCGACCTTGTCACATGGTCGCTGGGCGCGAGGGCGGGGAAGATGCTCTCGTCCAGTATCCACCCGGCAGTGGGCTTAGGCTCAGGTGTGCTCTCTTCGGAATACTCGTTCTGCGTCAGGGGCGCAATTACTTCGGCTCCGTCCTCGTAACCCGAACACGGATTTGCAAACACGGAAAAAGGAGCCGAAAAGCACAGGAAAAGCATGATTGCCGAAAGCAATGCCGATAACTTTTTCATGTTTCTCAACTCCTATAATCCTTCAAAAAATAAATATTCAGTTTTAAATGCCGCCTACTTGTCGTAGGTACGGTTGATAGCGCTGATCAGCGCGATGATCGACGCGTTGATAATATCGTTGTGTATGCCGACGCCCCATGTCACGTTTCCGTAAGGGTCAGACAGACCGATATACGCGCACGCCTGTGAATTTGAACCGGTGCTTATGGCGTGTTCTTCATAGGTCTCAATCGTGTACTTGCCGCGAAGCACATCGCCGAACGCGTTTGTTACCGCGTCAAGTCTGCCGTTTCCGTGACCTGTCAGGACCTCGCGGACGCCGTTTCTCTCAAGAGTAATGTGGGCGATAATGCCGTCCTTCTGCTCAAAGTGAGCCTCGATCATCTTGATCTTGGTCTCGATGTTTATGTAGTTCTTCCGGAATATGTTAACGATCTCGTCAGGCTGCAGCTCCTTATGCAGGTGGTCGGATACGTCCTTGACCATGTAACCGAAGTCCTCCCTCATCTTTTTGGGGATATTAAATCCGAACCGCTGCTCCATAAGGTATCCGATACCGCCCTTGCCGGACTGGCTGTTAATTCTGATAACATCGCCCTCATACTCTCTGCCGAGATCCTTGGGGTCAATCGGGAGATATGGAACAGTCCAATAATTCTCATGACCTTCCTCTCTGTACTTCATGCCCTTGGCAATGGCGTCCTGATGCGAGCCTGAAAACGCGGCGAACACCAGCTTGCCGCCGTATGGCTGGCGCGGGTCGACGCTCATGCCGGTAAGCCGCTCATAATGAGCGACAACATCCTGAATATCCGAAAAGTCAAGTCCCGGATCCACACCGTGAGTGTACATATTAAGCGCCAATGTGACAATATCAACATTGCCGGTCCTCTCGCCGTTGCCGAACAGAGTTCCTTCAACACGGTCAGCGCCCGCCAGCAGACCCAGCTCGGTATCCGCGACGCCTGTGCCGCGGTCGTTATGCGGATGCAGCGACAGCACCACGCTGTCGCGGTATTTCATATTTTCACTCATATACTCGATCTGCGACGCGTAAACATGGGGCAGAGACATCTGCACCGTCACCGGCAGGTTGATTATCGCCTTGTGGTCGGGCGTGGGCTTCCACACATCAAGCACGGCGTTGCATACCTCCAAGGCATACTCCGGCTCCGTGCCGGTGAAGCTTTCGGGGCTGTACTCAAATCTGTAATGCGCGCCCGCCTCCTCGGTCAGTCTTTTAAGAAGCTCGGCGCCGTCCACCGCAATTTTCTTGATCTCTTCCTTTGATTTTCTGAACACTTGCTCGCGCTGAGCCAGCGAGGTGGAATTATATACATGGACTATAGCATTGTCAACGCCCTTGAGCGCCTCGAACGTCTTTTTAATTATATGCTCTCTCGCCTGGGTAAGAACCTGAATAGTTACGTCGTCGGGAATAAGATTATCCTCGATCAGTCTGCGAAGAAAGAGGTACTCCGTCTCTGACGCCGCGGGAAATCCGACTTCAATTTCCTTAAAGCCCAGCTTGCATAGATAGATGAAAAACTCCAGCTTCTCTTCAAGGCTCATCGGCACCACCAAAGCCTGGTTTCCGTCCCTTAGATCCACGCTGCACCAAATCGGCGCTTTTTCAATCGCGTCTTTTTCTGCCCACTTCATTGATTTTACGGGCGGCATAAAATAACCTTTTTTGTACTTGTTAAAGTTTTTCATGATTAACCTCCTCCTTTCAAAGATTTTTAAATATATATGTAAAAACTCTAACCTATCGGGAAAGCCCGATAAGGGTTTTATTATACCATATCCGTAATTTTTTTGCAACAATATTTTTACGTTTATTTCGGATTTTTTGCAGTTTGGAAAAATCAGCAAAATTTTAGACTTTCAACCCGCTTTTTGATAAAAAATAGACAAAGAAGCTCAAATATATTTAAAATGAAACACTGCCGTAAAACAAATGTAACGCGCCTTATGGTATAATTATTCTGAGTATAGGTACGACGCAGCAGTTATTTAAAACGACATCAAGACCTTAAGAAGGGAATTTATTATATGGCTGAAAAGACCAAAACACCTAAAAAAACAAAATCCGGCGGCGCTTCAAGCCGGCGCGCCAAATCATCGGGCGGCAGCACAACGAGAACGAGCCGCACAGCCAAGCCGGTTCCCAAGCAGAACCAGACCAAGCTGCTTTCGGGCGAGGTCCAGGGGATTTTGCTTATCGCTTTTGCGCTGGTTCTGGCGTGCGCATTTTTTGTGCCTGCCGCCGGAATTGTGGGCGAGTTTATCAAAAGCGTGTGCTACGGCTTGTTCGGCGCCGCATCGTCGGTATTTTTCGTATACTTCCTGCTTGCGGGAATCAACTCGTTCCGCTGCAAAAACGCCGGAGCCGCGGTCTACAAATGGTTCATACTGCTCGGACTGATGATTTGCTCAGGCGTGATTTATGCTCTGGCAGTCAGAGACATCGCTTTTTCGGGCGGCGGGTTCATGGGGAACCTCAGGGCGCTGTACGACGGCGGAGTTTCCGGAACCGGCGGCGGAATTATAAGCGGATTTATCTGCAAGGCGCTTAATCTGCTCATAGGCTACTGGGGGTCGTGGGTATGCGTATGCGCCTTTGCTCTGGTGCAGTTTATCATTCTGACAGGCATATCGATAGAAGGTATTTTCCGCAAGATAGCGAAATTCTTCAGCGGTATAGGCAGCGACATCCGCGACCGAATGGAGAGCGAGGTTGAGCTTGATACCGTCGGCGGCGAGCCGGACAGACAGCCGAAACAGAAAAAGCCCTCGATGCGTAAGCTTATGGCGCAAAAGCGGGCGGCAAAAAGAGCCGAAAAAAAGAGAGCAAAAAAGGAGCGCGCCGAAAGACAGCGGACCGAGCCGCCGAAGCCTGAGCGACGCAGACCCGACATTCCGGAGACTCCCACAAAGCCGCAGAGATTTACCTTCGAGGAGGATACGGACCTGAGCCGAGCCGTTAAGGAGTCATTTGACTCACCGGAAACGCGGCGCAAGTTCCATATCGAGGATCTGCCCTTTGACATAGACGGCGTACAGGGCGGAAACATTGAGTTTGAGACTGAGGTCCCCGACGAAAACGGCGCGTTTGACAACATTGACGTACCCGAATTTCTGGACAAATCGAAAACCGGAGCGCTGACACCGGTTCCGGACAAAGACGGAACCATTCCGGAGCAGGATAATTCCGACGATTTTGAACCTCCGAGCGATGCGAAAATGAACGACAGGTTAGATCCGCAGACACGGAAGGCTCTGGATGAGGGCGTGCCTCTTGACGAGGCGGTCACCAAGGGCAGAAAGAAGCTGCTTGACGAAAACAGCTCGCCGGAGGAAAAAATAGCGGCTGAAATTGAGGAAAACGACTTAAAGTCTCAGATCGTGTATTATCAGCTTCCTCCTCCGGAGCTTCTGGCAGAGCCGAAGCGCCAGCGCAAGACCAAAGAAGAGATCAAGCAGGAGCTTGAGGAAAAAGCAAACCGCCTGCTCGACACACTGAACAGCTTTAAAGTTGATGCGAATATTATAAACATAACCCAGGGTCCCTCGGTTACGAGGTTCGAGCTTCAACCCGGATTTGGCGTAAAAGTCGCCAAGATCACCGGTCTTGCGGACGACATTGCCTTAAGCCTTGCGGCGTCGGGCGTAAGAATTGAAGCTCCGATACCCGGAAAGTCGGCTATCGGAATTGAGATACCCAATTCAAAGCGCCAGCCGGTGCCGATCCGTGAGGTTCTTGACACCGCGGAGTTCCGTGAAAAGAAATCAAAAACCACAGTGGCTCTCGGAAAGGATATAAGCGGCAACTGCGTTATCGCGGATATCGCGGACTTTCCGCATATACTTATTGCCGGCGCTACCGGCTCCGGAAAGTCGGTCTGCATAAACTCGCTGATCACCAGCATCCTGTACAAGGCGAAGCCCAACGAGGTCAAAATGATCATGGTCGACCCCAAAATGGT
>CANQKP010000115.1 GCA_947624495.1 uncultured Monoglobus sp.
GTGAATATGAGGAACTTCCGGCGGGATACAGTATAAAACTAACAGTAGGTGCAACATCTGCTGCAAGTCGTACAATATGTTTGTTATATGACAAATTCAATATAGTACAAAATAACTCTCCTGCACTATTAAGATTAAATCTACAACAAAATGAAACATACACATACACAAATACAAGCCCAATAGAAAGCACGATCAACGGCGGGCGCTGTAATTATATTATATATTATGCCAACAACGCAGTAAAAGAAACTGTAAGCGACCAATATCTTAACAACGTAAAAATACCCGCAGGCGGCAAAATAACGGTAACGGCTTTAGCCAACAATACCGCTATATACGCTCCATATGAGCTGTTTGAAGCTTCTGAAGGAGAAACATCAAACAATTACTACACTTTCGATTGCGGCAAATCGTATCAAATAGTAAACAATGGAACAGTCGATAAAACAATATCTCTAAATGGCGGCGGAAACTGGGATTTTGTCGGTTATGATATAAATGGTGCATATATTTCCGGCGGATACCATTCTACAGATAATATCACAATTCCGAAAGGCGGAAAGGTTTATGTAAAGCCCGATGCGCTTACATATAATTCCTTTGTAAAGGACAATGATATTTCGGTATCTGTTTATGATAAGGATATATGCACAGACACAAAAGCGGCAGTCAATCAGATATATAAAATAACCAACACAAGCACAAGGGATATACACATCGGAGCAGACGGACTTTCTTTTGATTATGTAATCTGTAATGCAGCGGACACAATTACGGGTTACGAAAGTCATTCCACGGTAGCTTCATATACAATTCCCGCAGGAGGATATATACTTGTATCATCGCCTGTTGAATCTCAGTATGATTTACTGAGTGAATATTTCACCGTTGAAAAGTACGACGGTGCATTATATACCAAAACTATTATTAAGGACGGTGAAACATATAAATTTACAAATACTGCAGTTGTGGATTACACACTCTATCTTGACAGCGTATACGATTACGTAATTTATAACGCGGATAACACGGTTAAGGATGAAGGAATAAATCATGGCGGTAATCTCGGCGTACCTGTAGGCTGTACCGCAGTAATTACTCCGGCTCTCGGATGGGTAAACGCGTATTCGCTGAACAGCGCATTTTCTGTATCCACAAGAAATTATCCGGTATTTATGAGAGCATATGTCGGAATAGACAGCGAAACGGTATTTAATAACACATCGAACAACAACAAATACATCTATGCAATATCCTCGGAAATGCTCAATTATTCAACGTACGACGCTCTCGGCAATGGTCAGGAAGCGAAGGAGCGTCAGGCGACCAACAGAATAACCGTACCTGCAAACGGCTCGGCTAAACTGACTTCAAAGCTGAACGGAGTCGATTTCGCGGGACTTTATGAGTGCTTTACGGAAGGCGATTTCGGCGTAAAGGTTACGGGAGTCACCTTATCGCAGAACGCCTTGACTCTTGCTCCGAACGGACAGGCAGTTTTGCGCGCAACAGTTATTCCGGCGGACGCAACAAATAAAAATGTCACATGGTCAAGCTCGGATTCAACTATCGCGGCTGTCGCTCAGACGGGTAAGGTAACAGCGAAATCGCTCGGCATTGCGACAATCACGGCGACAACCTCTGAAGGCGGTCATACGGCAAGCTGCGTAGTGACGGTAACAGACGGTTCAATTCAACCCGCAACACCGATCCCTGCATCAACACAAAAGCCGGATGATCCCGATAAGCCCACGCAAACGCCGACAGTGTCTCCTACGTCTATTCCAAAGCCTACGGATGTACCGGTAGTGATGACCGGCATAAGGATCAAGTCGCTGCCGAGTACAACTACTGTGGTTGAAGGTTTGGCTCTTAATGCCGGCGGACTTAAAGTTGAGGCGGTTTACAGCAATGGAAAAACCGAAGAGATTACAGACTATACCCTGTCCGGCTTTGATATGAATTTAGTCGGCAGACAGGATATTACGATTGAATATAACGGCTTTACCGCACAGTTCAGCATTACGGTAACAGCCAAAGCGCTGACCGGAATAATCATTACTAAAAAGCCGGATAAGCGGTCATACACTCAGGGTGAAAGTCTTGATTTAAGCGGCATGATTGTCAGCGCACTTTATAACAACGGAACCAGCGAGGAAGTCACCGCCTATTCTGTTTCGGGCTATGACCCGAATATTGTGGGGAGCCAGACCGTCAGCGTAAGCTTTGGCGGATTTACCGCTGCGTTCAGCGTAACTGTTTCCGCTAAAGCCGAGGTGAGCGGCATAGTGGAAACACCGAAGCTCAGTATAAGCAGCTTTCTCGGAGGCAAGACGGTGACATTGACAACAGCCACCGAGGGCGCGAGCATATACTATACGCTGGACGGAACGGCTCCCACTACATCATCATATCTCTACAGCGAGCCAATAACATTGACCGAGACGGCGACGATTAAGGCTATAGCTGTAAAGCACGGAATGAATTCGAGCAAAACAGCCGGCGGTAAAATATCTGTGCTGACTGCAGAGACTCCGACTTCAAGCCATAAAAGCGGACTTCTGGACACCGGCACGGTAATTACGCTGAGGTCTTCCACAAACGGCGCAATGATATATTACACCACGGACGGAAGCGAGCCGAGCGCTGACAGCATTAAATATAGCGGCGGAATTGCAATTACGTCCGCAGTAACGATAAAGGCGATAGCAATAAAGAACGGATACAAACAAAGCGGAGTGTTCGAAGCAACATACAACGTGCCGGAGATTAAACCGGGCAACGCGGCAATGTCGATCGGTTACGCGAATGGAGCCGCCGGAGATACGATTTCCGTACCGATATACCTGTTTATGGATAACGAGTCTGGAATAACGGATTATCGCTTCACCTTGAATTATGACGCATCAAGGTTTGAGTATCTGTCGGTAACACCCGCTGAAGGTGCGGCGGCAGCCGATCTCTTCACATCGGCGGTGAGCGGAAGCGTGACAGTGCTGTACAGCGGAGCGGCGATAGAGAGTGGGGAAATATGTAATATAAATTTAACCGCGCTTGAGAGCGCGACCGATGGAGAGTACCCTGTCACAATATCAAAGGACAGCGTAAAGATAAAGACAGAAAAATCGGATAAGTTCGACACAGATGTAACAAACGGCACAATCAGACTCGAAGGCTCGGTCAACTCAAATCTCGACAAGGTGACGGGAGACGTTGTCCTTACAGATGAGCATGGTAACGACATAACCGACAAGTCGGAGATAAAGGGCGACGTGACGGCGAATGTAACGCTTGAGAATGCGGAGGAGTCGGAAAGCGACGAACCTGTAATGGTGAACATAATCATGGCGATATATGACCGGAACGGCTGCCTTGTGAACATGACGACCATGGATGCGGATCTTACGGACTTAAATTACGTATTTACACAGTCGATAAGCATACCTGAAGGAGTTGAAGTCGGAAACATTAAGCTTATGGTTTGGAACGGACTAAGTGAAATGACACCGATGACAGTGGCAAGCACGATACTGTAAAAAAATTAATTTCTTCCCAATTAAACAAAGCGGCGGAGCTTTTGCTCCGCTTTTTGCTTTATAATCCTGAATTTAAATCTATATTCGATTAAAGATAATTAATTTGAGCCAAAACTGCTTTGTTGACAAAAAAATATAAAAATGTTATAATATAAAACAACTTGATATGTTAAACCAAAAAAGAGGTGGATTAAAAATGCGAAAAAGCAGAATTGCCGCGTTTGCGGCAGTGTTACTTCTGATATGCTTCAGCTTCTCCGCGGTATCGGCAGCGGCGTTTTACGATGTGCCGGACGATTATTGGGCGGCTCCGTATATTACCAGCCTCGAATCACGCGGTATTGTTTCGGGCTATGGCGACGGTTATTTTTTGCCGGAGAACAACGTTCAGCGGTGCGAATACGCAAAAATGCTGGTGAACGCCGCTGGCATTCCGCTGTCAAATGCCAGGACCAGCCCGTATGCGGATGTTGACGTCAACGAGTGGTACCTGCCTTATATAAACGCTATAACGGCGCAGATGCCGGGGTATCAGAGTACAACGGCGGGAGACCCAAGGATTTACTTTAAACCCGAAGATTATGCCACGCGCGAGGATGTGACTGTTGCGCTTATGCGGTCGCTGAACTACGATCTTGCGGAATATTATCCGATAAGCGACAGTTTGCTGTCCGATGTGTTTTACGACTATGCCTCAATTCCCAAGCAGGACAGACCCTATATTGCCGAGGCGGTCAAACTTGGCTATATCACGGGGACTCAGGAGGGAACATTTGAAGGCTCCGATCCGATTACTCGCTGCGAGGTCTGCGCGGTGCTGTGCAGAGCCTTCCCGGAGAGCGGAACGGCATATGTAGAAACGACGGAACCGAAGGATAACGTCACAGCCGCCGAAAATGTTACCAAAGCAGAGACGCCGGATGCTTTTGCATCCGGTTTTTCTGATATACGCGTTTATTATATCGATGTCGGTCAGGGTGACAGCGAGTTCGTCGTCCTGCCCAATGGTCAGACAATGCTTATCGACGCGGGGACGGCGGAGAGCGGCAGCGCTGTCTGCGACCTGATCAGCGGACTTGGATACTCGTACATTGACTATGTTGTCGCCACCCATCCCCATGCGGACCATATCGGCGGCATGAGCCGTGTTCTTGACACATTCGGAGTGGGCGCGTTATTTATGCCGAACGCGGTGGCGACCACCGTGACATATGAACGCTTCCTTCAAAAACTTATCGACAAACAAATCAACACCGTTAAGGCAGAAGCCGGACTCAGCATAGTAAGCGGCGGGAACTTTAGCGCTAAACTTATCGCACCGATAGGCAGCGGGTATGACGATCTTAACAATTATTCCGCGGTTGTGAGGATAGACTACGGAAGCACCGCGTTCCTGTTTATGGGTGACGCGGAAAAAGAGGTTGAGGGCGAGCTTTTGAGTTCGGCGTACAAAAATATGCTCAGTGCAAACGTGCTGAAGGTCGGTCACCACGGCTCATCCTCATCAAGCACCGCGGAATTTCTGGGAGCGGTCAGACCGACATACGCCGTTATATCATCCGGCGCGGGCAACAGCTACGGACACCCGACGCAAAAAACGCTCGACAGCTTAGCGGCGGCAGGGATAACCGTGTTCAGAACGGACACCGAGGGAACGATTGGCATTGCAGGCAACGGAAATGAAGTGTACAGATTTAATGTATAGAATATATAGGATAGGAGAGTTTTATGAAAATAATAATTGACAGATTTGAAGGAGATTACGCGGTCGTTGAGGCGGACGGCAAAATGATCAATATGCCGATTGGTTTGCTCCCCGGCGGCGCAAAGGAAGGCAGCGTGGTCACAATCGAAATCAACGAAAGCGAAACAAAAGACCGCGAAGCTAAGATCCGCGGTATGATGAATGAATTATTTAATAAATAGGTTTTACAGACACGTAAAAATGTATCGGTTTGCATTTTTATGCAGACCGATACATTTTCAGAAAGCAGGCAGCGGTGGCTTTTGCATCATCAAGCGCGCGGTGAGGATGCTCATGCTCTACACCCAAACGCTCGCACAGGATCTTTAAATTGTGCTTGGTCTCGTCCGGGAACCGCTTCTGCGACATTTTAAGCGTATCGCGGGTTTGGTTCTTAAACTTCATCCGGTATTTTCCGGCAACAGTGTTTAGGTACTTCATGTCATATGACACATCGTGTCCCACCATGACTGCGTTTTTGCAGAATTTTTTAAAATCGCTCAGAGCTTTTCGGGAACGCGGCTTGTCCGCCACCATTTCATCGGTGATGCCGGTAAGCTCTTTTATCATGTCCGGTATGCTGTATCCGGGGTTTATCAGCTGCTGAAATGTGTCGACGATCTCGCCGTTCTTCAGCTTCACCGCGCCGATCTCCAAAAGTTCCTTGTCATCGGGGCAGGTGCAGACTGTCTCTAAGTCAAATACAACATACGTGGTATTTTTCATGTTTTACCGGATTTCCTTTCATGTTTAGCCTATTTGTTTACTTCCTGGTTGAGCAGCTTGTTAACAACTCCCGGATCGCCCTTGCCTTTAAGCTCCTTCATGCACTGACCCATAAGGAAGCCGATAGCCTTTTTGTTGCCGGAGTTATAATCCTCAATCGCCTTGGGATTGCTCTCAATAACCTTTCTTACGACCTCAAGCACCAGACCCTCGTCGCTCACCTGTTCGAGGTTATTGTCCTTAACGTACTTTTCAACGTCCAAATCCTCTTTAAACGCTATTGCAAATATCTCTTTTGCCTTATTGCGGTTTATGGTCTTTTTCTCCACCATCTCTATCAGCTTTGCCAGAGCCTTGGGCGTAAGCTTCATATCCTTAGCCTCAATGCCTTCATCGCCCAGCTTGCGCATAAGCTCACCCATGATCCAGTTGGAAACCTCCTTGGGGTTTCCGCATATCGCGGTGGTCTCCTCGAAGAAATCAGCCAGAGCCTTCTGACCGGTTATCATATTTGCGTCGTACTCCGGTAGGCTG
>CANQKP010000116.1 GCA_947624495.1 uncultured Monoglobus sp.
ACACCCGAAAAGGAGTAGACATATACTTTTCGGAAAACAACAAAAAAACAGGATAAAAAATGTTCTCACAGGCATAAATCCTGTAAGAACATTCGTAATGGTGCGGATAAGAGGACTTGAACCTCCATGAGATTGCTCTCACATGGACCTGAACCATGCGCGTCTGCCAATTCCGCCATATCCGCATATGCCGCTTAACACGACTTATTTATTCTACAATATTAATATTGATTTGTCAAGAGTTTTTTTGAAATTTCCCCAATTAATTTTATGTGTTTAAGTACAATTTTTTGCGCGTATTTTGATTTATAATGGATTTATACTTAAAAAATTGCTTTATGACGCAGTTTTTAGATGAATAAATATTAAAAAAAGTATTGACAAACTTTGCCTTAAGTGTTATAATGTTACAAAAGTGTTACAAATATGTTTCAATTACATTGCTGTACATTTTGGGTTTTAATATTTTAAGGTTAATGTATTTAAAACAGGTTAGGAGTGTTCATATGAGAGCTGTTTTTTCCCGCAGTTATGCGAGAGCCGTTGGTGAGATCAGGCGTGAGTCTGATGTGCTTCGCAGCGGAACGCTTGATCGTATTGATGAGATGAAGCGAGAGATATCTATGCTTATTTCGGAATATGATGAGAATTCAGCGGAGGAATGTGAGATCGTCAATCGTCCCATTGAGACCCAGGTTACGGGTGATGATTTTGAGCCGCTTTCAAACAGTGTTCGCATAATAAAGCTCAAAAGCAGCTGATATGCTTCGCCTAAACAAGACAAAACAGCCCGCGTTTGTTATAACGCGGGCGATTTGTTTATGAAAAATTAATCGGTCAAAATTACTATTTTGTTGTCTTTTTTGCCGCGGGCTTCTTTGCGGGAGCCTTTGCAGCAGTCTTAGCCGGAGCTTTCGGTGCAGCTTTAACAGGAGCCTTTTCAGCCTTCGCCGTAGCTTTTGCAGCAGCCTTGACCGGAGCCTTTTCAGCCTTCTTGACCGGGGCTTTCTTTGCTGCGGGCTTCTTTGCGCAGCCTGCCAGCGCCAAGAAAGCATCGGCGTTGCCTGAAACAACAATGTCGCCTCTTGCAATAGCGTTAGCCGCGCTGAGCTTGCCGGTAAGAACCTTGCTCAAATCTCCGTATACCAACTCAACCGCTGCGTCACAGTCATGATAGTCATAGCCCTGAACATCGAGCTTACCGCCGCGTGTTGAGATGTACATTATACCCTTACAGTCGCTGTTTGTGAATTGAATTTGAACCGCAACGTCGCCAATTTTTTCGGCGCTCGCGTTTTCCATGGTTGCCTGAACTCTGCCGACAGCCTGTTCAAAAGTCATTTAAAATCACCTTTCTTTTCATAAGAATATATTTTATTTTTGTATAAGTATACCCTAACATCTTTCGTATGTCAATATTATCCACGAAATTTTTTGCAAATTTCACTAATATATTAATATTTTTTGCGCATTTATAGCATTTTTTATTATTCAAAACTTTTAAAAGACGATATTAAGCAGTGCAAATCCGTATTTTACACAAAGGCATAGAATTATACCGACCGCGCAGGGAACCAAAACCGAAAGCGCTAAAATTTTTTTGCTTTTTGTTTCCTGATAGATCGTCATGAGTGTAGTGGCGCATGGCCAGTGAAATAAAGTCAAAAGCATCATATTTACCGCGGTCGCTATTGTCCAGCTGTTTTCTGTCAAGACTGACCGCAGGACTTCGTTGCCGCCTACGTCGGTCATGGTTCCGGATGCCAGATAACTCATTACCAAAATCGGAAGAGTGATCTCGTTGGCTGGAAGCGAGAGTATGAATGCCAGGACTATAAATCCGTCCACGCCCAAAAATTTGCCGAATGGGTCAAAAAAGCCGGCGATTAAAGTCAGCAGCGGAACTCCGCCGGCATCGGCGTTTGCCAACAGCCATATAACCGCGCCGGTCGGGGCTGACACAAGCAGCGCCCTGCCGACGATCCTGAGCGTTCGATTGATCAGCGACACCGTCAGAGTACGCAGGATCTCCGGTCTGCGGTATTCCGGAAGCTCTAACGCAAAGACGTCTCCCTCGCTTTTGAACAAGGTTTTTGTCAGGATAAATGACACCAGCCAAGTCATAATTGCCGCGACGCATATAAGCAGCAGAACGCACAGCATAGGTATCAGACCGCTCAAGCCTTTCGGCGCGGCGCTTCCTATAAATATTGCCGACATTGATATAAGCAGAGCAAATCGCCCGTTGCATGGCATGAAACAGTTGGTTATAATTGCGACACTGCGCTGGCTCTCATTTGGCATAATGCGGCAGCCGCACACCCCCACCGCGTTGCAGCCAAGCCCCATACACTGGGTCAGGCATTGTTTTCCGCTCATGTTGGAACGGGTGTAACAGCCGTCCAAATTAAAGGCTATTCTCGGCAGAAAACCCAAATCTTCAAGCAGCGTAAAGAGTGGGAAGAAAATTGCCATGGGCGGCAGCATGACCGCTGTTATCCACGTAACGGTGTCATATACACCGTCGCAGAGTATGCCGATAAGCACGCTCGGAAATCCGATATTCTTCAGAAAGACCGTTATATGCGGCTTAATATTTGCAAACAGCTGCGACAGCAGCTCGGACGGGTAGTTTGCGCCGCAGATCGTGAGCCATAGTATAGCTCCAAAAAATATCAGCATTATAGGTATTCCGACGAGTTTTGATGTAACGATCCTGTCAAACCGCTCTCCAAGATCCGTAGGTGCGGCTTCGGAGCGTGTGACACAGCAATCGGTGATTTTTTCGGCGAGCTTTAGGCGCTCGCTCGGACTTTGCGTTTGAATACGCCGGATGCCGTCACGGTTCAGCTCCTCGTATTTTGTATGTATCATCTCTTTAAGTCTGCTTATCTCGGACTTGCGTTTGGCGGTGATCCCGATCACCGGTATGCCGAGCATAAGCGACAGTTCTTCATAGTCAATTTTTAAGCCTCGTTTTTCCGCAATATCGCACAGATTGACGCATAACACAGCGCCGCCGCACGGGTTTTCAAGGAACTCAAGGGCGAGAGCTATGCCGCGCTTCATGCGGGTAGCGTCAGCCAAAATCAGAGTTATTGAGCTTTCTGATTTGTTTTGGGTCTTTAGCGCGTCTCCGACCGTGCGTTCTTCCGCTGTCTCGGAATTTACCGAGTGTGTACCCGGAAGGTCGATCAGTTTATACTCGGTTTTCTTGTATGTAAACATACCGTAGGCGGCATCCACGGTTTTGCCGGACCAGTTGCCGGTGTGCTGCCTGAGTCCGGTCATGGCATTAAACACTGTGCTTTTGCCAACGTTCGGGTTGCCGAGCAGATATAAAGACCTC
The DNA here is from genome assembly GCA_947624495.1 of uncultured Monoglobus sp. GTDB lineage: Bacteria > Bacillota > Clostridia > Monoglobales > Monoglobaceae > Monoglobus. The sequence goes on from CANQKP010000116.1 coordinate 3,350, forward strand.
GCTTCGACGCCGCTTTCAGATTTTGATTTATTCATAAGACTCTCCTGTCACCAAAATTTTATCCGCCGCAGAGTCGCGCAGCGCGATAAGTCCGCAGCCGCCGAGACGATATGCGGTGCAGTTCCCCGTTGGAGAGAGAAGGATGGGCGTGATACTTTCGCCGGAAACAAATCCGGTGTTGGTAAGATAATCCTTTTGCTCGGTCCGCAGCCCTTTGATGCCCGCGATGAATGCCGTTTTGCCGATATCAAGATTTGTGAGCCGTTTCAGGCTGTTTTGCTGACTTGTATGCATAAAAATCTCCTCCTACCGTTTTCTATAACCATACTATGCCGGGCAAATCCGATTTGATACAATAATTATTTTGAAAAGTACTTGAAATCATTGCAAAAGTCTGGTAAAATAATAACATTGCGAAGTATACCTTGCTTAAGGCAAGGTTTTCGAGCCTGCGGACGAGGGTGGTTTACATGGAGATAAATATAGCTAACAACATAAAAACAGTCGAATTGCTTAAGGTCGAGCTTTTGCAGAAAGTGACCGACCTTTGCGGCGATATAGCGGCGGAGATCGATAGTGAAACGCTGTCTCGGCTGACCGATGACGCCGCGAACCTGATAAGCGTGGCATATGTTCTGGCATTTCGTCTGGGGGTCGATTTCGACAGTATCAGAGATGCTATGAAGCTGAGACTTAAGGACGAGATCGAAAACGGTCATTTTATCGAGCGGCGGTACGGAGATCTGTCGGCGCTGTATCACAAGCTTTAAATCGTAAAGTGTAAAGAAGGTATCGGTATGAAAAAAAATACTGCCGCGCCGCTGTGTGAGGGCGCGATCGTCACCGCGCTGACTACGGTGCTGATGGTTATGGGAATGTATGTTCCGGCTTTCGGGATGTTTACGCTGTTCATCGGCGGAATTCCGCTTATGTGGCTCACGATCAAGCGCGGTCTGTACATATCTGCTGCTTCGCTGGCGGCGTCTATGCTGCTTATGTTTGCGATTTCGGGGAATTTTTTATCAGGACCGTTAACCTGCTTTATGACCTTGCTGCCGTCCATAGCGGCGGGATACTGCATGAGGCGCAGCAGCGGTTACTATACCGCTTTGACTGCGGTGAGTGCTGCGGTGGCTCTCGGCTACATAATCGATATAATGATTATGAACGCCATGGCGGGCGGCGATAACGCGGTAATAAAAATGCTTGACGAGTCTGTCGGCACGCTGAAAACCATGATGTCGGGTTATTTGAGCGGCATTCCGGAGAGCGAGACTATTATGCAAACGCTGAACGAGGGGCTGGACGCTGGCAAGAACGCGGTTATATCCTACTTTCCCGCGTTGCTTATAATCGCTTCGGCAGTGACCGGATATGCTATATTTTCTGCTTGCATATTTTTCGCGCGCAGACTTCGGGCAAAAAACTATGAATATGTTAAGTTCAGCATGATAAAGGCGCCGAAAAGCGTTTGCACGGTGGCTGTTATTTTGATGATAATATCGTTCTTGTCATCTGACAGCACGATTTATACATTGGCGCTTAAGAATGTTGTTGCTGTGCTGGCGTTTTTGCTGGTGGCGGACGGAATGTCTTTGGTAGACTTTAAGCTTAGCGCGAAGGTCAAAAGCGGATATAAACGCTTCTTAATATATATATTGGCAATGATGATCGGATATATGTTTTTATCGTTGATCATATACGCGCTTATGTTCATGGGAATGTTTGACGCCAACATGGACTTTCGTGTGCTGAAAAGGGCGGGTGATGATATTGAAAAGCAGTAATAAGGCAAGAAATTACGCGGTCTCGGACGTGAACCGTGGTTTCGCGGTAAATTCGGCGTGCTGTCTGATCGTTATGGTTTTCGGTATCATTTTGATTGCTTTCGGCGGCAGATTTGGCGCCAATATTTCTCTTGCGGGATTTTTGGGTATTGCCGCCGCGGCAGTTATGCTGATTGCCGAGATATTTACTATGCAGTCCAGGAAAAAAAGAATGTTCAGGTATATGCAGGAATATTCGTTTTGCATGGACGCGGTTACAAGAACGGCGGTGGAGGCGTTTATTCATCCGATTGCCGTCATAAACGAAGACGGCGAGATTATTTGGGGCAACGGTCCGTTTCTCAAAATGATAGGCAAGGACTCGCATTTCGGAGAATACATTCAGGATGTGTTCAACAACCTTTCGGTTGACAAGTATATCGAAAGCAGCACGGAGGTGGTTGACGACTTTGAATATAAAGAAAGAAGCTATGTTATACACGGACGGGCGGTGTCCAACGCTTCGGCGGGTATAAGCCTTGCCGCGCTGTATTTTGTTGATGTTACCGATACCGAAAAGCTGCGCAAAACAATGGAGGACAGCCGTACAATACAGTGCCTTGTTGTTATTGATAACTACGACGAAGTGATAAAGGAGACTCCGAACTCAAACCACGGCGCTTTAATGGGCGAGATCGAGCGGTGCGTCAACTCGTGGGTGTCATCAGCCGGCGGAGTTGTGCGCAGATACGAACGTGAAAAGTTCATTGTGTTTTTCAGAAGCAGAGAGTACAGAGACATAATCGAGAAGCAGAAATACATCGTTCTGGCTGACGTCAGGAACATAAACCTTGAGAACAAGATACCGGTTACGCTGAGTATAGGCACCGGATGCGGCGGAAGCACACTCGACGAAAACAACAAAATGGCAAATCTGGCGCTTGAAATGGCACTGGGCAGAGGCGGCGACCAGGTGGTTGTCAAAACACCCGACTCGTATAAGTTTTACGGAGCCAAGACACGCGAGGTAGAAAAGAGTACAAAGGTCAAGGCGAGGGTGATCGCCCACGCACTGCGAAAGATAATCGATCAGTCCTCAAAGGTCATAATCATGGGTCACAAGAACAGCGATATGGACTGCCTGGGCGCGTCGATAGGTCTGTATCAGGCGATAAGGAGCCGCGGCGCGGAGACTTATATCGCTATAAGACGCGCGTCGAGCAACGCCAAGCTGCTGCTTGACAGCTTTGTGGACGACCCGAATTATATAAACGGGATTATTTCCGGCGAGCGCGCCATGTCAATCGTTGACAAGCAGAGCCTCGTGATAGTGGTTGACAC
>CANQKP010000117.1 GCA_947624495.1 uncultured Monoglobus sp.
GAGGCAGTGTAGACCTGGTTTCGCCGCGCGTCTAAAATCGGGCAGATCACGCCGTCAAAAAATCTTACGTTGTTAGCCAGCGCCTTGAGAGTCGATACCGCCGCGCATGGGGCGTCTGCCGCGTGCGCCATTGCCTTTACAGCCGCCGCTCCTATCCTGACCCCCGTAAACGAGCCGGGTCCGGCGGCAACCGCAAAGCAGTCTATGCTCCTTGGGCTTATATCAAGCAGGTTCAGCATTTCCGCTATAAGCGGCATTATCTTTTGAGAGTGGGTCTTGCCGCAGTTTAACGTAAAGTCGCCCAATATCTTTTCACCGTCGTAAACCGCCGCCGAAGCAGGCATACAACAGGTATCTGTCGCAAGTATCAGCATATTTTTATCTCCCTGAAATTATCTCCTTTGTCCGGGTCCTTCAAGATTTCGACTCTGACTGTGTCCGCGGGCAGAACGGCTTCAATGTTCTCAGCCCATTCAATAACGCAGACGCCGTCGCCGAACAGGTACTCGTCCACCCAGTCCAGGCTGTCGGGGTCCGGGTCCTCCAGACGGTAAACATCAAAATGATAGACGGTGGTATCGCCGTCATACTGATTAACAAGAGTATAAGTAGGACTGGTGACCTGAGCGTCCCCGCAGATTTTGCGGACAATGCCCTTGACAAACGCGGTCTTGCCCGCTCCCAGATCGCCGGTCAGCGCCACAACATCGCCGGGTTTGAGACCTTCGGCAAAGGTTTCCGCGCAGCGCATTGTATCTTCGGGCGAGCGTGAAGTGAACATCTCCATAAAGCCTTCTCCTGTCATTATATCATTTTTATCCTCTTTATATTATATTTACAATATCACACAAAGTCAATAATAAACTATTGAATATTTCAAAAAAATAATTTATAATAGATCTATGAACTAAAAAAACGGGAGGTAAGTTATGAACAGGGTAGACAAAGCGAATTATTATTTGGATATAGCCGAGACGGTTATCGAACGCGGGACCTGCCTCCGCCGGAACTTCGGCGCGATAATCGTCAGGAATGACGAGATCGTGTCCACCGGGTACTCCGGAGCGCCGAGAGGCAGAGCAAACTGCTCGGATCTCGGATTTTGTATGCGTGACAAGCTCGGTATTCCGCGTGGCGAGCGTTACGAATTGTGCCGCAGCGTCCATGCCGAGGCTAACTGCATAATCAGCGCGGCGAGACGCGACATAATCGGCGGTACACTTTATCTGGTCGGCAGAGACGCAAAGACCGGCGAGCTTGTGGAAAACGCCAACTGCTGCGCCATGTGCAAGAGGCTTGTTATAAACTCCGGCATTAAGGATGTGGTTGTTAGGAGGACCCCCGATAAATACGAAATCATACCGGTTGAAAGCTGGGTCGAGAATGACGAGACCTTAGAGGGAAAACTGGGATATTAGGTGGAAGCTTTTATGAACTTTACAAAATCTCAAACCGATGCGATAGAATACGGCGGCGGAAAAAATCTTTTGGTCGCGGCGGCTGCCGGAAGCGGCAAGACCGCGGTGCTGGTCGAACGCATAATCCGACGGATATCCGACAAAAATGATCCGATATCCGTGGACGAGGTGCTTGTGCTGACCTTTACAAACGCGGCGGCAGCTGAAATGAAAAATAAAATCGCCGCTGCGATAGAGCAAAGGCTGCGCGAGGACCCCGATAACAGACACCTCAGGGAACAGTCGGCAAGAATTGCGGCGGCGGATATTTCCACCGTCCATTCCTTTGCGCGGAAAATTATCAGCAACAACATCCACCGCACCGATATTCCCGCCGGGTTCACACTGATTGACGACAATGAGAACGAAATGCTTAAAACCGCCGCCCTCAGCGACTGCCTGGAGCGTTACTACGCCCGTATGGACAAGCTGAGTTCATTTGCGGACCTGACCCTCGGTCACGGCGGAATAAAAAACGACAATAATCTGCGCGATATAATTTTAAAAATATACGAGTACTCCCGGAGCATGGCTCAGCCCGAAAAGTGGCTAAACAACGCGGTTCGGCTGTACCGCGGGGTGTACAAAAGCGGAACGGTACACGGGACCGAATGGGAACGGGCGTATTTGGAAGCGGTGAAGGACTCGCTGCGTCCGGCTCTTGAATATTATTCGGAAATAGACAAGCTGCTTGACGACTGCTTCCCTCCGGATCATCCGAACGCTGTACTCTTCCGCAGCGAGCAGGCGATGCTTAAATGGCTGTACGAATCCGAAAACGTGAACGAGTTTATCAAAAACCGGAACGCTCCGATTTTCGGGCGCAAAAAGGCACTCACCAAAAAATATTCCGATGACCCGTACATAGCCGCGACTGACAAATCTATCAAGACGCTCAGAGATATGGCAAAAAAGCAGGTGGAAGAGGGTATAGCGGAGCAGAGCAGCTCAGAGGACTTATCGACCGCAATACGGCTGATGTATCCGAGGATACGCACGCTCAAAAACATTGTGCTTATGCTCAGCCGCCGCCACACCAGACTCAAGCTGGAGCGCGGCGCGCTGGATTACGGAGATCTCGAACATCGGCTCATTAAGCTTATCATGAACAAGGACGGCTCTCCCAACGAGTTTTGCCGCGCCCTCGGCTCACGGTACAAGGAGATCTATGTCGATGAGTATCAGGACACAAACAATCTTCAGGATACGCTTTTCACACTGCTGTCAGGCGGAAGGGGCAACATATTCATGGTCGGCGACCTGAAGCAGAGCATTTACGGCTTCCGCAACGCTACCCCCGCGCTGTTTTTGGATAAATACCGACGCTACGGAGAAGGCGGCGGCGGGCAGCTTTTCGTGCTTTCGGACAACTTCCGCAGCCGCCGCTCGGTTATTGAGCCTGTCAATGAACTGTTCGAAAACATCATGTTCAAATCCTCGTCCGGTATTGACTATGACGAAAACGAGAGGCTGCGCCCCGGAGCCGATTTTCCGAATAGCGAAGACGAAAGCGCTTACATAACCGAGATAATAATGACAGAAGCTATAGGAGAGAAACCGACGATAGAGGACAAGCTTGAAGCCGAGGCGCGCGCTGCGGCGGAACGCATTGTTGATCTGGTGTGCGTGCAAAAGCTTCAGGTATTTGATAAAAACGCCGCCCGTATGAGAGACATTAAGTTCGGCGACATCGCGGTGCTTTTCAGAGGCATGAAGAACTCCGCGCCGATATACGAGCGGGTGTTTAGCGAATATTCAATTCCGGTTGTTTCGGACATAGGCGGTTTTCTGAACACGATCGAAGTCCAGACAGTTATATCGTTTCTTAATATAATCGACAACCCGATCCAGGACATTCCGCTGATCGCGGTAATGCGAAGCCCCATATTCGGGTTCACGGCGGACGAACTTGCCGAAATACGCACAAAACGCCGCAAATGCGCGTTTTATCACGCAGTTTGCGCCGCTGCTGAAAACAGCGGGAAAGCGGCGGCGTTCTTGAATGAGCTGAACCGTCTCCGCAAATACTCAAAGCATATGGGTGTGAACGAGCTGATATACAAAATTCTATACGACCTTGATTATCTCGCGGCGGCGTCCGCCATGCGCGGCGGCGAGCTGCGCCGTGCAAACCTCGGTATGCTGCTCAGGATAGCCGGCAACTTTGAGAAGCAGGGCTTAAACGGTCTGTTCGATTTTATGGATTACCTTAAAAACGCGGCTGAGAACGCGGATATGGCTCACGCCAAGCCCGGTTCCGGAGCGGAGTCAGCCGTGACGATGATGACTATACACAAGTCAAAGGGGCTTGAGTTCCCGGTTGTGATACTCGCGGACACGGTGCGCGGCAGAGTCAGCGAAAGCGCGGTACTGTGCAGCGAAAGGCTGGGCATAGGTCTTAACTATGTGGATACCGGTCGGAGGATCAAGTATCCGGCGCTGCCCCTTAAGCTTATACGATACTTTAAGAACAAGGATGAGTTTGCCGAAGAGATGCGCCTGTTGTATGTGGCGCTGACCAGAGCGAGGGAGAAGCTTATAATGATATGCGGAAAGAGCGGCTCTTCACCCAGCAAAAAATGGTGCAATCCGGCTGTCGGAACAGACGGTAAAATTCTCAGCGGGCATATCGAAAGCACATTCGTGATGCGCGACTGGATAATCCTGGGACTGCTGCGGAACAAAAATCTCGGAGAGCTGCGCGGATTAATGGAAAGCGACATTTCGGAGCTTAAAATCGACGGCGAAAGCGCAATCGGGTTCAGGCAGGCGCCATATGAGCCGGGTACCGGCACAGGAAACGGCAATCGGCAGGCGCAGCAAACAGTAATTGAAGAGACCGATGAAGAGCCGGACGCTGACGAGCTTGAACAGATAATAAATTACAAATACCCCCACGAGGAACTCACAAAGATACCGCTTAAGCTGTCGGTCAGCGAGATCAAGAACAGTATGCGTGAAAACCTTGACGAACAGGACGGCGAGTACACGCCCATGCTTCAAAGCATATCCGACAGGACGTTCCACTCGGCGGAGAAAAACAACGCGGCGGAGCGCGGAACCATAACCCATTATGTGCTTCAGCATATCGATCCGCTGAGGACCGGACACCCGGACGAAATCAAGGCGCAGCTTAAAGAGCTGACAGAGAGCGGAGTTATAAGCCAAAGCCAGCTTGCGCAGGTCGATACCGGCTCGATAACCGCTTTGTTTATGTCCGAAACAGGCGCAAAGATCCGTGCGGCAGCCAAAAACGGCAGGCTTGAACGTGAATTTAAAATGCTGTTTCCGGTAAAAGCCGCCGAGATATACGGCGAGTTTGAGGACCCGGAACACAGCGGCGCGGACATTATTGTTCAGGGCGTTGCGGACTGCATATGCTTTGAGGACGGCGGCGCGGTGCTTATAGATTACAAAACCGACGCCTGCTCCGCCGAATACGCCCCGAGGCAAGCCGAAAAATACAAGGTCCAAATTGAGTTTTACACCCGCGGCATTCAGGAAATACTCGGTATTCGGGTCAAGGAACGCATAGTTTACTTCCTGACGCCCGGCACGGCGGTAAGCCTATAAGAAACGGAGGAAATCACATGAAAGGTCTCATATTGTCCATAACGGCAGGTCAGGGTCACAACCAGACCGCCAAGGTCTTAAACGACAGATTTAAAGAACGCGGCGTCGAAACCGAATATCTTGACGTTTACAAGTATATAAATCCGCTGCTTTCGGACTCGGTCAACAGGATTTATCTCATGTCGACCAAAAATATTCCCAAAATTTACGGCGGCGTTTACCGTCTTTGCGAAAAGCGTAACGTCCAGCCCAAAATAGGAGTCCGCGGAATGACCAGGCTCACAAATTCCGTACTGTCCCACAGCCTGATCAAGCTTATTCAGGAAAAGCAGCCGGATTTCATCATCTGCACCCACATATTCGCGGCACTGCTGGTAACCTATATTTCCTCGATTGAAACGCTTAACGCCCTTACCGTAGGTATCGTGACGGATTTTACCGTTCATCCGTACTGGGAGGACTCGTATCTTGACTACTACATCCTGCCCAGCAAACGGCTGACCATTCAGGGAATGAAGAAAGGGTTCCCCGAAAGCCGTCTGCTTCCTCTCGGCATACCAATTGACCCGAAATTTAAAACCAGGCATGACAAAGCCGAGGCAAAGCGGGAAATGAATATTGAAACCAAGCACACCGTTTTGGTCATGAGCGGAAGTATGGGGTTCGGAGACATCGTCAGCGAGATACGCCAGCTTGACAAGCTTGACATTGACTTTGGTATCGTCACGGTCTGCGGACACAACAAAAAGCTCAAAGCAAGGATCGACGCGCTTAAAACAAGAAAAAAGATATACAGCTTCGGGTTCACAAAAAAAATCGACGTCCTTATGGACGCCTGCGACTGTATTATTACCAAACCCGGCGGACTCACCACCAGCGAGGCTTTGGCAAAACAAATCCCCATGCTGATGAACAACCCTATACCCGGTCAGGAGGACAGGAACGTTGAATTTCTGCTGAACGCAGGCGCGGCTATGAAAATAAGCCGAACCAACCCCCTCGATGAAGCGGTCTATCAGATGTTCATAAACAGCGAACACCGGCGCCTGATGCAGGAAAACATGAAGCTCCTGGCAAAGCCCAACGCCGCCGATGACTTGGTTGAGTTTGTGATCAATAATGTAAAGGAATAATAATTTGATCCGTAAAATCATATGTTTTTATAACACCGCTCGTTGGTAGGCGGCGTCCTTGATGCCCTGTAGGGGCTAGGAAAAAGAAATGCCTCCCCTTCTGTTTACGGAGGGGGAGCTGCCAACGTAGTGACCAGCGATTAGTAAATAGGAAATACGCGCTCGTCGCAATTCGCAAATGTTACC
>CANQKP010000118.1 GCA_947624495.1 uncultured Monoglobus sp.
TTAGCCCAGTGGTTTTCGGTGTCGGCATAGATGTTGACGGCGCTGCCCGCGTCCGCGCCCGCCGCAAATACCTTGAGCGCGCTGAAGCCGGCTGCATCGGTTACCGAAATCGAAATCAGGTGCGGCTCGATCTCAAAACCTTCGGGAAGAGCGAATTTGATTTCAGAGCGTTCGGGCGCGTAGTCATAAGACGATATTTTCTTTCCGTCATATTTAAGGGTTATATCGCTCGCTTTAAGCTCGCCGTGGTATCCGGTGACATACGCGGTCAGTGTTCCGTTTTCTAAGCTGCCGCTAATGCTTGGATAGTCGCTCTCCTGAGGCGGCGGAGCGTTTTCAAGGGACACTCTCACCCGAATAGCGGCAGAGGAGCCGCCGGCGCGCACAGTTATGCTGCCATCCGCGGGAACATCCGCCGCGGTGAAGGTTCCGTTTTCAGATACAGCGCCCACAGCCGGGTCGCTGACGCTCCAACTGTACGCCTCGTCTTTATCGGTAAGCGTCATTCCCGAATACTCGCTGTCGGCGGTAAGATTGATTGTCTCGCCGGGCAGGAGCGCAATTTCCGCAAGCTCTGCGCCGCTGTCCTCGGACTTAATAACTATTCTGTCGGGGGTTGTCACCGAGTGAAGCACGGTTGAACCCTGCGCCGCGCCGGAAGACGCGCTTATATATACATCGCCGTCGCCGCGCACTGTGGCGTATCCGTCGGCGGTAATCTCACCGTCGCCGCTTGTCACGGCGTATGTCACAGGCTCGGTTATGGTCGCTTTGCCGTAGGAGCTGTCAATCGCCGATACCCAAACTCCGACAGCGCTGCCCGAGAGCAGATACTCGCCGTAGGGATATGTCAGAAGCTTATATGGGATGCCGCTGGGCGCGTTCGTCTTTTTTAAGAATATAAAGTTCGCGCAGCGGCGCAAAGACTCTGACGGTTGGTTAAGCACCTTCATCTCGGTGGTTTCAGGCAGAGTTCCCGCAAGCTGTGTGCTGCCGCCGCCGTCCAGGTTTACCGCGCCAACGCAGCCAAGCTCCAGCAGCCTGTTTGCCAGGGTTTCCTTGCGCACGCCATAGCTGTAGCCCTGCTGCCTGCCATCAATTGTGTAGAATATCAGCGAGCCGTCGGATTTAATTCCCACCGCGCTCCGCGGCGCGGCTATATCATCCTCAAAGTCAAGCTGTCCGTTCCGTATCAGCGAACCGCCGAGACAGCCTGTGCCGTAAACAGCGTTTTGCCAGCGTGTATCGCCTGTGGTTTCACGCACGGTGATCGTAAGCTTTTCGCCAAGGACCAAGCCATTAAGGCGCGACTTTACCTGATCCGCCGCGCCGCTGTCAACGCTCAGCAAAAGCTTTCCGTCCGGGATTTCCACCGAGCCGTCCGCCTCGGTCACAGACTCGACCGTGGCTGTGACAGGTCGGTTTAAGGCAAATCCGCCGGAGACATCGCCAAGCACAATGTTGGTGCCCCAGCCGGAGCAGGAGGTGCAGTCGCCAAAATCGTCAGTGTAAAGATACATGATATATGGCTGCCTGAATTTGTTAAGCGCCTCAATCCCAAATCCGCTGCCGTTTTCCCGCGTGACGCTTATTTCAATATGCATCGGAGTTATGAACGCCGTGCCGTCCGCATTAAAGCCGAGCGCGATAAGCGTGTCGGTATCGCAGGTCAGGACCTCTCCGCCGATAATTGTGTTGCTCATCGGAACGCCGGTGGTGAACGAAAAGAAGTCCGCGTTCATGCCCATGGCTGCAAAAATGCCGCTGCTGTTTAACAAGTCATTTGCTTCCAACACGGTTCGCTTGCCGTATACGCTGCTGCCGTTTGAAATGATCGGCAAAACATCCGGATTTGGAAAGTATGAGAAATAGTTTTCGGTCTGCTGACCGACACTGCCGCTTTCGAATGTGTTTCGGTTATACACGGTCCCCTGAGCGTACTCTGTCTCCGTGTGGGATGTTTGAACGCCAAGTATAGAGTCGGCTGCCGCCGCGTTGGTGAACAGCAGCGCGGAAGCCATTGCCGCCGCAGCGAACCGTCTGATTTGACTTGGAAAAAATTTTTTAAAGAAATTTTTCATAATTCACCTTTCCTTAAACATTGTACCAGCTAATTATATCACAAAGTATGCGTTCTTTCAAGCCCTGATTTATATGTAAATCTTATGAGCCGAATATAAAATCAGGTAATTTCAAATAATATAGCTAATATAATAACGCCGTTGTGCGTTTTGCTGAAAAATTCAGAAAGGAATGATATAATTGGATACCAATAATATAAAGGGAAGCGCTCCGTTGTTCTGGCTCAAGCTCGGATATGCAATGGGCTGCTCGGCGGGCAGGATAGGGGTCTGCCGCGACGATGAGGCGGTGTCCGAGATCGCAGCCGAGGCGCTCAGGCTCGGCGCGGAATGTGCCGGCGCGGAGATATATGACTTTGGAATACAAAACCTTCCGATTACCAGAAACGCTGTAAGATTTTATAAAATCGAGGCAGGCTCGTACATCAGCCTTATGAAAGAGGAAAATAAGCTGAATATAGATCTTCTTGACAGCCGCGGCATGAGAACTGCTCCGGAAACTCTGTTCGGGGACGCAGCCGCAGTGCTTGAGCCTGGGTTTTCAGGGTTTAAGATAAGACTCGGCTCAAAGATACGCGACAAGTCGGACTTTAAGAACCATTATCTCAGAGAGATGATCAACAGCGTTAAGAGCGAAAGGCTAAAAATTAATATGTGTCTTTCCACAAAGTCAAAGACGCTGTCCGGCATAATCGAAACCGTGCTTAAGGAACTGTATCCAAGGGTGGAGCTGAGCGCACGCGACGTATATGAATTCCGGGGCAGTATCAGCGACGACGGCGAAGAGCTGACGCTGCTCAAATCAGACGGAGACCCGCTCAATAAGGAGCAGACAATGTCAATGATCATATATGTCCTGCTGCGCGACAGCCCGGTCAGAACATTTGTGCTGCCTGACTATGTTTCCGAATATACCGAGGACGCAATACTCAAGCTTGGAGGAAATGTGGTGCGCTGCGGCGCGGACGACAACGAATTTATGGACAGAATTCTGACCTACGGCAGCAGCGAGCAGATGCTGATGCAGTTTGACGGGCTTTATGCCGCTCTTAAAATTCTGGATTTTCTTAACAGGTTCGATCTGTCGTTTGACACTCTCTGCGACCACCTTCCCGGAATTTTCAAGGCTGAAGCCGAGGTCAAATGCGAAGCCGGCAAGACCGGCAGCGTCCTTCGCGCGATAAAGCAGCAGTACGGAGGCGTATGGCAGAAAAACAACAAAAACGCGCTTAAAATCGAGGCGGACGGCGGTATTGCGATAATACTGCCCGAGAAAGGCGGCATAATAAAAATCATATCCGAAGCAACTTCGTTCGAGGCGGCGGAAGAAATTTCAGCGGTGTTTAAAAATAATGTAAAAACACTTGCAAATAATCAAACATTGTGATATAATAGGTAGGATTTTGAGGAGCGGGGAAGCTTTTCCGCGCTCCGGTGTACGGATTTTAATTAAGAGCTTATATAAACTTACCCGGTATCCGCCGGCAGCCGCGCATGGGTCGGCATAGATGCGCGGCAGGCGGAAGCCGTACGGGTAAGTTTGTGCGAAATGAGCTCTATAGGTGATCCTGTTCGGCGCGGGACGGATATTATGCGCTCGGTCAGGGTCAGGAGCCTTTTTGCGCTGCAAGCGATAATCTATACACGCGCTGTATAGGCGCTGTTTGTGTTTTGGTATATAGGACTTCTTGAATTAAAACCGAACCAAAATCGAATATATATATCAGGAGGTTCAATTTGAAGAACAACAAAAATACACGACAGACGTCGGGCGGAGGCAGGCAGCAAAAGCAGTCAAAACAGCCGAAGCAGACACAGAAGGTCGCCAACAAAATGGCGCACAAGGTCGTGGGCAAAATTGCGAAGCTGGGCACCGGCAGCAAGCCGACAGCGGGCATAGGGAACGGAAATCAAAAACCCGCCGGCAGAAAATCCGGTGACGCTAAAAAAACCGTTAAGGCAGCGCCGAGCAAACCGATACGTATAATTCCGCTTGGCGGTCTTAATGAGATTGGAAAGAACCTGACCGTGTTCGAGTATGAGGACGACGCGTTGATACTAGACTGCGGAATGGCATTTCCGGATGATGATATGCCGGGCGTTGACATTGTGATCCCGGATATAACATACCTTCACAAAATCGAGGGCAGAATAAGAGGTATAGTGCTTACCCACGGTCACGAGGACCATATCGGCGCAATACCGTATGTTGTAAAGGAGTTCCCTGTACCCGTGTACGGAACGCGGCTCACATTGGGAATTCTTAAGAACAAGCTCAAGGAGCATGGAATACTTGAGGAGACGAAGCTTAACACTATCAACGCGGGCGACCGGGTGAAGCTCGGCGCGTTTACCGCCGAGTTTATACACACAAACCATTCGATTGCCGACGCTGTTGCTATAGCGCTGCACACTCCCGCCGGAGTGATTTTGCACACCGGCGACTTTAAGATAGACTCAACGCCGATAGACAGTGATATGATAGATTTGGCAAGATTTGGTCAGCTGGGACGGGAGGGCGTGCTTGCCCTTATGTCGGACAGCACAAACGCAGACAGACCGGGCATAACATATAGCGAAAAGTCTATCGGAAAGACGTTCGACAGCCTATTTGAAAAGGCGGACCAGAATAAGCAGAGAATAATTGTGGCAACCTTTGCCTCAAATGTTCACAGAGTGCAGCAGATCATCGACGCGGCGGTCAAGTATAACCGCAAAGTCGCCGTGTCGGGCAGGAGCATGGAAAACGTCATTGAAGCGGCAATCGAGCTGGCTTATATGCACGTACCGGACAAGACGCTTATCAGCATAGACGAGATCGGCAGATATCCAAAAGATCAGCTTGTGGTCATAACCACCGGCAGTCAGGGCGAGTCAATGGCGGCCCTGACGCGTATGGCGTTCACCAGCCATAAAAAGATAAATATTGAGCCGGACGATCTGGTAATTATCTCGGCAAGCCCGATACCCGGCAACGAAAAGTCGGTGGCAAACGTCGTAAACGAGCTGCTCAAGCACGGAGCCGAGGTTGTGTATGAAAAGCAGGCGGATGTTCATGTTTCCGGTCACGCGTGTCAGGAGGAGCTTAAAATAATACTTTCGCTTGTTAAGCCGCAGTACTTTATACCGGTCCACGGCGAGTACCGGCACTTGTGCAAGCATCGTGATCTGGCAATCGAAACCGGAATAAACAAAAAGAACATTTTTGTTATGGATATAGGAAACGTGCTTGAGATTTCAAAATCTTCAGCAAAAATCATCGGAACCGTGCCTTCGGGCAAGGTTCTGGTTGACGGACTTGGCGTCGGCGATGTGGGCAATATCGTTCTGCGTGACAGAAAGCATCTGGCGGAGGACGGAATAATTATAATCGTTATGACGATTGACCGTGAGAGCAGTGAGTGCGTGTCCGGACCGGATATAATATCCAGAGGCTTTGTGTACGTCCGCGAGTCCGAGGACTTAATGGACGAAATCCGCGACTGTGCCGAAAAGGTTCTTAGCAACTGTTTAAGCTCAAGGAACCTTGACTGGACTACGCTTAAGACAAGAGTCAAAAACGAGGTCGGCAACTACTTATACGTTAAAACAAAACGCAACCCGATGATACTCCCCATAATAATGGAGGTATAACTATTAAAACCGCAGTAAAACGGCGGTATTCAATAAAACGGTATTGGAAATTAAACTGCGGCACAGTTTCGGCTGTGCCGCAGTTTTGCTGTATAAACGGTGTGCTGACTGCGCCGTCGGGAATTTTGTCGGATTGTTAAAAAGCGACGCGCCGTACTTTGCGTATAACAAGGAGCTTTTGAGCGTTATTACAGAATTATCGCTGAGCTTGAGCCTGAACAGCTCCGTAGCTAAAGACTATATACCGATCTCAGCTCTCATGAGGATAGTAGCCACCTCTGCTCTGGTGGCGCCACCCTGCGGGTCAAACATATTTCCCTCTTTTCCCTGCATAAGACCCATAGCTTTGCAAAAGCACACACCGTCAAACGCCCAGTCACTTATCTCTTGCCAATCGTAGTAATCAATCTTAACTGAATAACTTTTGATTTTGCCGGCATACTTATAATATTCATAATATTCATAAAAGATTTTGGCAATCTGTTCGCGCGTTACGGTATCATCAGGAGCAAACATACCGTATCCTGTTCCGTTTACTATGCCTTTTTCTGCAGCCCACGCAACATATGGCGCGTAGTATTCGGAAGGATTAACGTCCGTATACG
>CANQKP010000119.1 GCA_947624495.1 uncultured Monoglobus sp.
TCAGGAAATCGAAGTACACGACCCTGCTTGTCAGACTTGAGGATAAGAACTTCTTTGATGTGCTGAGGAACAAG
This sequence comes from uncultured Monoglobus sp., assembly GCA_947624495.1. Taxonomy (GTDB): domain Bacteria; phylum Bacillota; class Clostridia; order Monoglobales; family Monoglobaceae; genus Monoglobus. The sequence continues at coordinate 75 of CANQKP010000119.1, forward strand.
CTGTCGGATTAAACAGAATTGAGGTGAGCGTATGTTAACCGAACTCCAAATCAGGAACGTTGCGATCATTGACGACATTACCGTGGAATTCGGACCCGGCTTTAACGTTATGACCGGCGAGACCGGAGCGGGAAAGTCGATACTTATTGACTCGATAAATATGGCGATGGGCGGCAGGACCCCGAAGGATCTGATCCGCAGCGGAGCGGAGTACGCCTTTTCCCAGGCGGTGTTTGAGGTGAGCGCTGCGGTAAAGGAAAAGCTGGCGGAGCTGGAGCTGGAGCCGGAGGACGACACGGTTATGCTCTCGCGCAGGATAACCGCCGAGGGCAAAAGCAGCTGCCGCTTAAACGGCAGGACGATACCGCTGTCGGTCGCGCGCGAGGTCGGCGGACTGCTGCTTAACATTCACGGTCAGCATGACAATCAGGCTTTGCTTGTGCCGTCAAAGCACCGGGGATTTGTTGACGAGTTTGCCGGAAACATCAATGAGCGAGAAAACTATGCGCGGCGGTTCGCGGTATACACCGAACTGTCAAAGAGGTACGAGGAGCTGAAAAGCGCCGAGACCGACAAGGAGCGGCGTATTGAACTGCTCAGGTTCCATAAAAGCGAGATCGAAGCCGCGGCGCTCAGACCCGAAGAGGAGGACGAGCTTAATACGAGGCTCGATTTTCTGGAAAATTCCGAAAGGATAATGAGCGGCGTGTACGACGCGTACGAGCGGCTTTACGGTGACGAGTCCGAAAGCTCGGCTTATGACCTGTTGAGCGGAGCGGAGCGCGCGCTCGCCGAAGCGTCGGATTATGATTCGAGGCTTAAGCAATTCTATGAGACTATAAGTTCCGCTTTGGCTGATATTGATGACGTGACGCGTGAGCTTAAGTCGTACATCGACCACGCGGAGTTCGAGCCGGGCGAGATCGATACGGTCCATGAGCGGCTCGCGATGATCTCTGATTTTAAGCGGAAGTTCGGCTGCCGCACGGTTGAAGAAATAATCGCGTACGGCGAGAACTGCAAAACCGAGCTTGAAACGATTGAAAATTTGGAAGGCGAGCTTGCCGCGCTTAAAGCGGAAATCGAAAAGGCGGGCGAAGAGCTTTCCACGGCGGCGGACGCTTTGACAGCGAGCCGGCGCAGGGCGGGCGACCGCCTGGCGGAGCTTGTTATGAACGAGCTTAAGGAGCTGGACATGAGCGGAGTCGAGTTTGAGGTAAGGATAACTCCGGTCGACTACACGATAAACGGAGGCGACGGCGTGGAGTTCATGATCTCCGCCAATCCGGGTGAGGACTTAAAGCCGCTGGGTAAAATAGCCTCCGGCGGCGAGATGTCGAGGATAATGCTTGCGATCAAGTCGATACTTTCAAAGGGCGACATTGTGGATACCCTGATTTTTGACGAGATAGACACCGGCGTCAGCGGCAGAGCCGCCCAGCGGATCTCCGAGAAGATATGCGGGATCTCAAGAGAGAAGCAGGTGCTTTGCATAACGCACTTGGCGCAGATCGCTTCAATGGGCGACCGCCAGTACCTTATTGAAAAGACCAGCAGCGACAGCGAGACAAAGACCGAAGTTCGGCTGCTTGGCGATGATGAGCGCGGGGCGGTGCTTGCTCGGATGATCGGCGGCGTGTCTGTGACTGACACCACACGCAAAGCCGCAGCGGAAATGCTTGCCCAAGCGCGGAATTTAAAACAACGTAGGGACTAGGAAATATGGACCCGGCGATTAATTCATAAGCAAAACAGTTTTTTGTTAAACCAAAACAATAAAGGAGAAATGATTATTATGAAAAAACTGAAAGTAATTGGTATTATAATCATAACTTTTATGATATTATTGAGTACAGAGTATGCGGAATGTGCATATAACGCCTCAAATGACGAGTTTTATTATGAACATAGTTACAAAGGCACTAATGCCATGATTAAAAAGGTTTTAAAAGTTCAAGGTGATACAGTTAACTATCCCGAATATATAGATATTTTTAAAGTGGTCGGATTGACTGATATTAATTTGCCATGGGAATATAAGGATACAGTACGAACTGTTAACATAAGTGACAACATAGAGTTTATGTTGGATGATGAAACTTTTGATTATAACAACTTAGAAACTATAAATATTGGCAGCGGTTTAAAGACAATTTCCGGACAATGCGGATTATACAACGGGAATTCACATAATGAGATACTTAACGAATACGGTTTTACAATATTAGAAACAGGATCAATAACGTATGAAAGAACTCCTTTTGGTGATTTTCCTGCGTTAAAAAATATCAACGTAAGCGAGAATAACCGGACATTTTCATCTATAGACGGTGCGCTTTGCAGTAAAGATAAAACAAAACTGATTTTTGTACCAAACGGTAAAACCGGTAAATATATTATACCTGAAAGCATAACTACACTTGATTACCCGAATTTAGGCGGTGTTCCGTATGAAGATTATCCATTTTGCAGATGTGATAAAATTACCGAACTCATAATACATGACAATGTTATAAATGAAAAACAAAACTTATCTTTTAAAATGATAGAACTACAAAAAGTATATGTTGGCAATAAATTTGAATTTAGTGCGAAATCATTTTGGGATTGCATTAATCTCAAAGAAATTACTGTTGGTGCAGATCACCCGCAGCACACAGCATATGACGGTGCGCTTTACAGCAAAGACGGAACTGTTTTCGAGCATTGTCCCCAAGGAAAAGAAGGCAGTTTTCATCTAAAACAAGGTACTGAAATCGTTGATGAATATGCTTTTATGGATTCTAAGTTGAGCGATGTGTATATACCTTCATCGGTTACAAGTATTGCCGAATATGCATTTGCAAAGCCCGGTGCAGATTTTTTGTCAAATAATACAAAAATAACCGATATTTATATACCTTCATCGGTTACGGATATTCATTATAAGGCATTTTTGGGTTGTGAGGATAGAATAATTATCCACTCGCCCAAAGGTTCATATGCCCATGAGTATGCAACAAAGAACAATATAAACTGGGTTGAAGCGGAGCCGATCGTCACGGCGGAATACACTGACGGAAAGGTGATAGCAGACGTGGAATATTTGCCTATACGTACTGATCTTGAACCTCTGCCCGGAGAACCGCCCATCATTGATAGCCAAAAGTTATACATTGCGGTATACAACACCCGCAACCAATTGGTAAAATATTTTACGCAAAACGTTTGGAACGGAGAATACTCCTTTGACGTTTCAAACATTCCTGGCGCGTACAAAGTCAAGGCAATGCTCTGGAACGATACCGACGACCTCACACCCCTTTGCCCTGCCGCAACCGCATATGTGAATTAATAAATTGCCTCTCCCTTCGTCGCAATCTGCCCGTTTGCCTCCCCTTCCGTTTACGGAGGGGGAGGTGTCAGGCGAAGCCTGACGGAAGGGGTAGTGTTTTCACCCCCTCAGTCACCTTCGGTGACAGCTCCCCCTCATAAATGAAGGGGAGCCTGATCCCCCTCAGTTCGTCGCAATCCGCCAACGTAGAGAATAGTAATTAGCTAATAGCGAATAGGACGCCAAAAAACTGTTTTGCGACATTGCCGTCGCGGCTTGGTATGGCGGAATATGGGTTCGGCATTATTCAAAGCAAAACAGTTTTTGGTTAAACCAAAATAACAAAGGAGAAATGATTATCATGAAAAAACTTAGACATTATATTATCGCGATACTTGCTTTTACTTTGCTTGTGCCATATGGCTATACCGTTTATGGCAATACTGAGCGATATCAGGATAAAGGATTTTACTATTTTAAGAGCTATTATGGCACATTTGGACCATGCGCAGAAATCACAGGCGTATATACAAAGAAGCTGTCTGATACACTTACCATTCCGGAATATATTGGATTCAATTATCCTGTTGTTGAGCTGACTTTAAAATTCTCCAAAGAATGTGTGAGTGAAATCAGAACACTAAATATACCGGCAAGCTGTATCAGCGAAGGTCTTACAATATGGGGTGGCGGTAACGATGGCTTTGTGAATTTAACAAATGCAAACATCATAGGAGATAGCGATAAATATATATCGGTTGACGGTATAATTTATAGTAAAGATATGACGAAGTTGGTATATTTGCCAATGGGCAGAACAGGAACTTATATTATGCCGGATTCTTTAAAAAGTATCGAACCTAAGTGCGTTATTTCCGATCTCCAAAGGTTTCTTAGAGAAAGTGTTCTTAATGGAAGTAATTATACCGAACTGATTACTAATGACAGAATAGAAAAAATAGATTTATATAACAGCGATTTAAAAATGACAAATCTTGAAAAAATTCATATGGGTAAAATGTTTAGAGTTTATAAGGAATATTTTGACGAACTAAGCAAATTAAAAGAAATTACGGTCAGTGATGAAAATCAATCTTATTCAGCATATGACGGTGCGCTTTACAGTAAAGACGGAACTTTTTTCGAATACTGTCCCCAAGGAAAAGAAGGCAGTTTTAAGGTGAAATACGGAACAAAAATCATTGGTGAAAATGCATTTGAGAGTTCAAACCTGAGTGCCGTATATTTGCCTAAAAGTGTAAAAAAGATCAAAGCTTATGCGTTTATCGGTTCAAAATCAAATATCAGCGATGTGTATGTGCCGAGCAGTGTTATGGAAATTGCGAATAACGCCTTCGCCGGATGCGAGGACACAATAACGATACACTCCCCTGGAGGTTCATATGCTCATACCTATGCAACAGAGAATGGCATAAACTGGGTTAAAGCGGAACCTATGGTTTTTGTGGAGTGCGAAAACGGAAAAGTGAGCGCGGACGTAGAATATATGTCGGGAAACAGCAAGCTGTACCTTGCAGTGTACAACGCCCGCAACCATTTGGTAAAATATTTTACACAATTTGTTTCGGACGGAGAATACTCCTTTGACGTTTCAAACATTCCTGGCGCGTACAAAGTCAAGGCAATGCTCTGGAACGATGCCGACCACCTCACACCCCTTTGCCCCGCCGCAACCGCATATGTGAATTAATAAATTGCAGCTCCCTTGGGGGAGTTGTCAGGCGAAGCCTGACGGAAGGGGTAGCGTTTTCACCGCAAAAGTTTTTGCTTTGAATTAATGCCGAACCCATATTCCGCCATACCAAGCCGCGGCGGCAAAGTCGCAAAAGCTTTTGCGGTGAGCACAATCCAAAAGGCGGATTGCGGCGAAAGCGGTATTGACAAGGCATTAAAAATATATTATAATAAATAATTGTGATTGACCTGATTTTAAGAGGTGAAAAACATATGGAACAAACCGGTTATGTTGTGTCCGTGTCGGGCGGCGCGGCGAGGGTACGGGTCGACCGCGAGTCAGCCTGCGGCGGGAACTGCGTAAGCTGCAAGGGCTGTCCCTCAAACGCCGTTATCGTGGACGTGGCAAATAACCTTGATCTCAGACGCGGCGACGTGGTGACCCTGTATGAGGACACAAAGAAGGTGCTGGGATACGCGGCGATAGGCTACGGTCTTATGGCGGTGCTTCTGGTCGCGGGCGCGGTGCTGGGGTTTATGATCTTTCGGCGTGACTTTATGGCGCTTGTTGGGGCGGCGGTCGCTCTGCTTGTCGGCTTTTTGACAGTCAAGCTGTTTTTCAGGAACGCCGGAGCGGAGTTTAAGGTTACCGAAATTAAAAGCCGGACCGGCGCCGATACAACGGAGAACTGATATGAGCAAGCTTTTAGATCCAAAGAGAATAACGATTGTGACCGGACACTTCGGCAGCGGTAAGACCGAGTTCGCTCTTAACTACGCGCTTCGGCTCAGGGAGTCGGGGTGCGAAGCACTGATCATAGATTTTGACATCGTGAACCCGTACTACCGCACCAAGGACGCCGAGGAGTTCTTAAGGAGCCGGGGCATTGAGGTTATAGCGCCGGAGTTTGCAAATTCGAATATTGAGACGCCGACCCTGCCGCCGGAGATCCTAAAAGCGTTTACCGACACTGAAAAGCACGTTATCTTTGACGTGGGCGGAGATGAGGACGGTGCGACGCCGCTGGGCGTTTACTATGATTATTTCAGGCGGGAAGATTACGATATGTTCTTTGTGCTGAACGAGCGCAGAATGCTGACCCGTGAC
>CANQKP010000120.1 GCA_947624495.1 uncultured Monoglobus sp.
ACGTCATGGCAAAAGAACGCGGCACATTTATAGACGGCGCCGCGGAAAAAGGGATCGACCGCGAAACCGCCGCGTCTATATTTGATGAGATGATGGACTTCGCATCATACGCCTTCAACAAATCCCACGCAGCCGCCTACGCGGTCGTGGCTTACCAGACAGCCCTGCTGAAGCGGCGCTATCCGGCTGAGTTCTTTGCGGCGCTGCTTAACTCGTTTATCGACAACGCCTCCAAGGTCAGCAAGTATATAATAACCGCCAAAAACGAAGGGCTTAAGATAATACCGCCCGACATAAACATAAGCGGCAGCCGCTTCACGCCGGTAAAGGGCGGGATCGTGTTCGGTCTGGGCGCCATTAAAAACCTGGGCGAGAGCGTTGTGAGCGAAATTGTGGAGGAGCGCACAAACAGCGGCAAATTCAAAACCTTTACCGAGTTCTGCCGCAGGATGTCAGGCAGGAAGCTGAACAAGCGCATGGTTGAAAATCTTATCCGCAGCGGAGCTTTCGACAGCCTCGGACTTAAGCGCAGTGTCTTGCTTTACGAACACGAGACGGTTATGGACAGGTACGCTGCCGCGGCAAAAAACACTCTGCCGGGTCAGATAAGTATGTTTGACGCTATCGACGATGTGGGTTTGCCAAAAGCCGAGACGGATAACTTCCCGGACAGAGACGAGATCCCAAAATCCCGAATGCTTGAAATGGAGAAGGAGAGCATCGGAATGTATGTGTCGGGGCACCCGCTGGACGAGTTCCGCGCCATGCAGTTCAGTTCGGGCATAACTCCTATTCTGAGCGTGCTTGAAAATGAGGACAACGCATTCGCACCGGACTGCTATGTTGAAATGCTCGGCATAATCACCGGTGTGAGGACAAGGCGAACCAAGCGGAACGAGCTTATGAAATATATTACTCTTGAGGACCTGACCGGCGCAATCGAGTGCATCGTGTTCCCAAACGGCATAAAGGCGTACGACAGTCTGCTTGAAAAGGACAAGCTTGTTTTGGTCAAGGGCGAGCTTGATCTCCAGGATGACCAGCCGCCGAAGCTGCGGGTAAGAACTGTGGAGCCGCTTGCCAACAAAAGCACGGACAAGCTGTATATAAGGCTCAGGAACCGAAACGGCAAACAGCTTTCGGAAATCGGCAGAATTCTCAGCGGCTCAAAGGGCGCGGCTGAAATATATGTGTATTTTGAGGACGAAAACAAGACCTCGCGGGCAAAATCCACAATTGATTTTAACGACCCGCGCCTTGACACACTCAGGCAGATGTTCGGAGACAAAAATATCAGGATGGTGAAAAAATGAACCCACAGCCAAAGCACGGAACAAAAGAAAAGGTTCTGGAAATACTCAGCAAGCAAAACGGCGGCAGAGTGTCCGGAGAGGAGCTTGCCCGCTCTTTAGGCGTATCCCGCGCCTCGGTATGGAAGGCGGTCAGCGCTCTTAAGGACGAGGGATACAATATTGACGCAAAGCGAAACGCCGGATATCTCCTGCTCCCCGGCAACGTGCTTTCACGCGAGATGATCGGCGGCTTTTTAAGAGATCCGTCGATAAAAGAAAAAATAGAAGTTTACTCATCGGTAACATCCACCAACAACGTCGCAAAGCAATACGCGGCGGAGCATGGCGGTGACCGGAAGGATCCTCTCGAAAAAATCATTGTTGCCGACAGCCAGACCGCCGGCAGAGGCAGGCGCGGACGCAGCTTCTTCTCACCGCCGGGCAGCGGAGTTTATATGTCGCTACTGCTCCGCCCCAACGTGGGCGCATCCGACGCGGTCAAGTTCACGACCGCCGCGTCTGTGGCTGTGTGCGAAGCGGTCGAAAACGCTTTCGGTCTAAAGCCCGAAATCAAATGGGTGAACGATGTGTATTTAAATAGCAGAAAAATATGCGGAATTCTGACCGAAGCTGTAACCGACATCGAGACCGGCGACGTGGACAGTCTTGTAATCGGGATCGGGGTCAATGTGTTTAAAAGCGATTTGCCGAGCGAACTTCAAGGCGTTGTCGGAACTCTTGAGGGGACCGACCTTGACCGCAACAGGCTTATCGCGGAGATCATCAACAGTCTTACAGCTATGCTTGAAATCAAGGAAGGACGGGCTTTGCTCAAAAACTATATAAACGAGTACAAAAGGCGCTCTATGGTTCTCGGCAGGAACATAAAAATACTGAACACCTGCGAGACCGCAGCCGCCGTCGATATTGACGAAAACGGCGGACTGATCGTAAGGACCGCGGACGGAACAAAAACTCTGTCGAGCGGCGAGATAAGCATACGTCTTGACGAACGGCGGGGGTGACAAATGATGAAAAAATATATTAAAAGAATAATTTGCGCGGCTTTCGCGCTTGTCTTGGTATCGGCGCCGATTTGCGGGTCCGCCATAAACTTTGATATGGAGAATATCTGCGACTCGGTCGTTGTGGTCCACTCATCCGGCAGTATGGGTACAGGGTTCGCTATATCCGACAGCCTGATCATTACCAATCATCATGTTGTTGACACAACCACCAGATACACGATTGAGACAAGAGACGGCAGTCTGCTCGCCGGCAAGCTGCTGGGTTCGGACGAGACTCAGGATCTGAGTCTGATCGAGGTCGCGGGCGGAAATCTTGCGACCATACCGCTGACGGCTGATATTCCGCCTTTAGGGACCGATGTGTACGCCGTAGGCTCGCCTCAGGGGCTGGGGTTCACGGTCAGCCGCGGAATACTCTCGACTGCCGACAGGGTGGTTGACGGAATTCACTACATCCAGACCGACGCGGCAATAAACCCCGGAAACAGCGGCGGTCCGCTGCTCAATGAGGCGGGGCAGGTTATAGGCGTCAACAACATGAAGGTCGCTGACGCGGACAGGATATCGCTGGCAGTCCCGATGAGCGCGGTAGTCAGTTTTCTTGAAAGCCTCGGTATGGACGTCACGATGACGGACACGATCTATCCCGATATGGCGGAGACAGCGGGCAGCATAATAGTCCAAAGCTCCGGCGTAGAGGGCGGAACGCAGGAGTCATACGAGCAGTATTCCAACAGTCTGCGCAACCAATACAACGACATTTTAAAAACTATACAGCGCGAGAACCGCATACTGCTCGGCGGCGTTATAGTTATCGCCGTGCTTTGCTTCATATTCATGCTGGTCATGCTGTCGCAAAAGGAAAAGCTGCGGACTTCCGAGCGCAATCTCTCAAAAGCGATAGACGCGCTGAAAAAACAAAGCGTCCAGATAAAGGCGCTTATGCGGCTGGTCCCGCAGCGGCAGACGGAGCAGAATACGGCTACCGAAAATTCGGGAGTCTCAAACGGCGCGGAGCAGACTTCCGCGCCAAGACCAAGACCGCGCACGGTCTACAGCAGCCGTCAGCACAACCGCAACATATACCGTGATTTGTAAATACAAACAATGTTAACATTAAATTCATTGAAATCTCGCGAAAAATGTGATATAATATTTCAAGATAGCTAAGATTAGGAGTGAATATATGATTTCAGCAGACAAAAACAGCGCCGAAGCCTGCCCGATGAAAAAGACCTCGATTGGCGGACAGGCGGTCATAGAAGGCGTAATGATGAGAGGACCGTACAAGATCGCAACAGCGGTCCGCAAGCCCGACGGTGAAATCATCGTCGACGAGCAGGAGACAAAAATCAAAAACCAAAGCGCGTTCGCCAAGCTCCCTATAGTTCGCGGCTGCGTAAACTTCTTCGGCTCGATGATAATCGGCGTTAAGGCGCTGATGTTTTCGGCAAAATTCTTTGATGTTGACGAGGACGGCAACGAGATCGAGCAGGAGCCGGGCAAATTTGAAAAGTGGCTTGAGGAAAAGCTTGACTCCGAAACCGCCATGAATGTGGTTATATACTTTTCGGTAATTCTTTCGCTCTGCCTTTCGGTGGGACTGTTCATACTGCTTCCCACGCTTATCGCGGGCTTTTTGACCGATTTTCTGCACGTTGAAAGCAACACGCTTCTCACAGTGATAGAGGGCGTTGTCAGAATTGCGATATTCATTGCGTACCTTTCTTTGGTAGCCCAAATGAAAGATATAAAGCGGGTTTTCATGTACCACGGCGCGGAACACAAGTCAATTTTCTGCTACGAAAAGGGGCTGCCTCTGACCGTTGAAAACGTTAGGGTCCAGTCAAGGCTCCACCCCCGGTGCGGAACCAGCTTTCTGCTTATCGTTATGGTAATAAGCATTCTGGTGTTTTCGATTATCCCGTGGCAGCAGGAAACGTTTGCGGCAATTCCGGGCATCGGTCGGTTCTTTACCGTAATGCCATGGGCGGTCTGGCGCGTTATCCTGCGGCTTCTGCTGCTGCCTATCGTCGCCGGAATTTCGTATGAGATTATCAAGTTTGCCGGCAGACATGACAATTGGTTCACACGGGCTATCAGTGCGCCCGGAATGTGGTTCCAGCATATCACCACAAACGAGCCTGACGACAGTCAGATCGAGGTCGCGATCAAGTCGCTCACCGCGGTTATACCGGAGGATAAAACCGCCGATCTTTGGTAACAGGGAGTGTACGTTAATTGACAATTAAGGAGCTGCGCAGGAACGCGCACAATAAATTAATTGAAAGCGGAAAAACAGACACGCCGGAACTTGACGCCAATCTTATAATAATGCACGTTTTAAGCATCAGCCGCGAGGAAATGCTGCTTCGAGACACTGCTGTTTCGGACGCGGCGGCGATCGAGGTCAACGCGAACATAAACCGCCGTATTAAGGGAAAGCCGGTTCAGTATATAATCGGCAAAACGGAATTTATGTCGCTTGAATTTGAGGTGGACAAAAACGTGCTTATTCCGCGCCAGGACACCGAAACTCTGGTAGAAGCCGTGATAAGCGCATATCAGGGTTCAGCTGCGCCGAACATTTTGGATATAGGCGCGGGCAGCGGCTGCATCGGCATAAGTCTTGCCAGGTATATCCCCGGCTCGACCGTAACAGAGCTTGATATTTCGCAAAAGGCTCTGGACGTCGCCAAACGCAACGCCGAGCGGAACAAGGTGGCGCGTCAGCTCAGCTTTGTCTGCCGCGATATCATGCAGGTAAAGCCGGACGAATTTTCGGGTCGGTTTGATTGTATTGTCTCAAATCCGCCGTATATCCCTACCGACGATATTCCGAACCTTCAAACCGAGGTCGCGGACCACGAACCTTTAGGCGCGCTGGACGGCGGCAGGGACGGGCTTGATTTTTACCGTGTGATAACAGAAAAAACCGCCCCAAAACCGGGCGGTATTATGGCGCTTGAAGTCGGCATAAATCAGGCGGACGCGGTCGCTGACATGATGTATATCCGCGGATACGGAAACATCCGGATAATCCCCGACCTTTCCGGCATTGACCGCGTGGTTATCGGGAACCGGTAACCCTACCAAAGCCAGTTATTTATTTTCGAAAACCGTTAAAGCGGTCAACTATCGCCTTCCAGGTATTAAGGTCCACCTCACCTGTCGGCTTTATTCCCGAAAATTTTTGAAAATCGGTGACAGCGCCTGCAGTCTCGCGCAAAAACAAACCGTCGGGGTTTATCATTCCTATGCCCTCGGTAAACTTTGCAATCTCTCTCAGCATCGACTGAAGCTCATAAACATTTTGTTTTTCATCATATATCGAAGTTAAGTTTGTACTCATATATACCTCCGTTACTGCTGCTCGCTCATGACATAGCCGGGATATTGTCCGACGGATCTCTGACTGCCGCTTACTATATCCGAATAAAGCTGCGCTATACTGTCCCACGTGATCGGTCCCACTGTGCCTCTGGGAGGCAATCCGAACAAATTCTGATACGCTAAAACCGCCTGTTCGGTATCGGTGCCAAAGTACCCTGTGATCGCCGGTTTCGGTATCTCGTTATACACATCCGCTATTGTTGAAAGATAGGTTTGCAGGGTACGCACCTCAGGATTACTTGAACCGCGCACAAGGACCGTGCCCTGAAACGGAATGATATTCTCGCCCGCATAATCATCCGGCAGTCCGCTCACAATTGAATAGTAGACCGAATAGAGCTTGTTCCACGTCTCCTCGTTGACAATTCCCGTGACAGGCACGCCGTAGGCGGTCTGAAACGCCCTGACCGCATTTTCGGTGGCGGGACCG
>CANQKP010000121.1 GCA_947624495.1 uncultured Monoglobus sp.
GGCGGAAATGTTGTTCCGACCGACAGCTACACAGTCGAAAACGGCAGGATAACATTTAAGGACGACTTTCTTAAGAATTTGTCGGCAGGCGATAATATAATCGTAATTGAGGACGGTCAGGGCAACACATATTCTGTAAAAGTATCGGCAAGCAATGTCACGGAGGAGACGCCGGGACCCGATGCTACGCCCGAACCTACAGCGACAGCAAGACCGAGCCAGCATTACGGCGGAAGCGGCGTGCCGGCGAACTCTAACTTCTCGACCGGAACATCGACGGCGACGGCTGCGCCTGCCCCGACTGCGGACCCGAACGCAACGCCTGATCCGAATGCGACAGCACAGCCGGGCGCAACAAACGCACCTGATACGACAATAACCTCAAATCCTGTAACCACGACCATATTTGAGGACGTACCGGCAAATCACTGGGCATACAGCTATATTATGGATCTGTATAACTCCGGAATAATAAACGGAGAGACGCCCACAATGTTCGTGCCTGAGGATAACATTACAAGAGCGGAGTTTGCAAAGATAGCGGTAATGCTGTTTGGAATAACTCCCGGCGGAACAGCAACGTTTGCGGATGTTGCGGCGGATGACTGGTTCGCGCCGTATGTAGCGGCTGCGGAAGCGGCAGACATTGTAAACGGAACGAGCGAGACGACGTTCAGCCCGAATGACAATATTACCCGCGAGCAGATAGCGGCGATAGTGGGAAGATATCTGAGCTTAAGCTCGGATGCGGCAGCAGACTATACGGATGAGACTGATATAGAAGCATACGCGCTGCCGTTTGTATCGGCGCTGACCGAGCAGGGAATACTTACGGGATCTGACGGAATGTTCATGCCGAAGTCTCCCGCGACGCGCGCGGAAGCTGCGGCGATAATGTCCAGAGTTAAAAACCGCTAAGCAGCAAAACAATAGTGAAGGCGGCGGAGCAAATGCTTCGCCGCTATTTTTGTGCGTTTTGTATAAAAATATTTGTAAATATTGGTTATTATTCGGTTGCTTTTTTTGATTGTATAGGGTAAAATAATATAGATAGGGAGTATTTTTAACGTAATTATTTAAATTTTTACATATCGGAGGTCTAACCATGAAAGTTTACGAAACTTCAAAAATCAAAAACTTTTGTCTGCTGGGTCACGGTAACGCCGGCAAGACAAGTCTGGCGGAGGCAATGCTCTACACCGCCGGAAACATCGACAGAATGGGCAAGACCCAGGACGGCACGGCTGTTATGGATTTTGACCCGGAGGAGATCAAGCGCAAATTTTCGATTTCCGCCGCACTCGCTTCCTGTGAGTGGAACGGCAACAAGCTGAATATTCTCGACACTCCCGGTTATTTTGACTTCGTTGGAGAGGTTCAGCAGGTTTTGCGCGTTACGGACGCCGCGATTATCGTGATTTCCGGCGAGTCCGGTCTCTCGGTAGGAGCCGAGAAGGCTTGGAAATACTGTGAGGAGTACAAAATCCCGAAGATGATATTTATTAACAAGGTTGACGATGACCGTGTTGATTATCAGAAGGTTTTGCAGCAGCTCAAGGATAAGTACGGCAAGAAGATAGCGCCGTTCCAGCTGCCGATCAAGGAAGGCGACAAGATAACCGGATTTGTTAATGTTGTTGAGCAGGAGGCAAGAATATTTGACGGCAACCGCACAATTACAGGCGAGATGCCTGACGGTATAGAGGATGACTTGACCGAGCTTCGCGAGATGATCAAGGAAGCTGTTGCGGAGCAGTCCGAGGAGCTTATGGAGAAGTATTTTGACGGTGAGGAGTTCACGCTGCCCGAAATGTATGCGGCATTGCGTACCGGCGTTGCGGAGGGCGACATTGTTCCGGTCCTGTGCGGAAGCGCGACCAATAATTTAGGTATTCCATCGCTGCTTAATGCGATCAATGCGTACTTCCCGGCTCCCAATGACAGAAACGAGAATATTATAGCCAAAAACGCAAGCGGTGAGGATATTGAGCTTAAGGTTGACGCGGGCGATACTCTGAGCGCGCTGGTATTTAAGACGGTCGCCGACCCGTATGTCGGCAAGCTGTCATATTTCAAGGTGTTCTCAGGCGTTATCACGCCGGACACAACGGTTTACAACCTGAACCGTGACTGCAATGAAAAGATAGGCAAGATATATACAATGCAGGGCAAAAAGCAGAGCGAGATAGCTCAGCTCAACGCCGGCGATATCGGCACGGTAACAAAGCTTTCAAAGACCCGCACGGGCGATACTCTGAGCCGCGCGAGCAATCCCTGCACTCTTGAAGGCATCAAGTTCTCAAAGCCCAATATGGAGCTTGCGGTCGTTTCCCAGAAGAAGGGCGACGAGGATAAGATCGCTCAAGGTCTCATCAAACTGATGGACGAGGATCAGACATTCGCGTTTGAAACCAATAAGGAGACCAGGCAGCAGCTGCTTAAGGGTCTCGGCGATCAGCATATCGACGTTATTGTTTCAAAGCTTAAGAATAAGTTCGGTGTTGACATTTCGTTTGAAACGCCAAAGGTTCCTTACCGCGAGACTATACGCAAGAAGGTCAAGGTTGAAGGCAAGCACAAAAAGCAGTCCGGCGGACACGGTCAGTACGGTCATGTTTGGATTGAGTTCGAGCCGACCGATCAGGAAGGTCTTGTGTTTGAGGAAAAGATTTTCGGCGGCAGCGTTCCCAAGGGTTACTTCCCCGCGGTTGAAAAGGGATTGCAGGATGCCATGAAGACCGGTGTTCTTGCAGGTTATCCTATGGTTGGACTTAAAGCGACGCTGGTTGACGGCTCGTACCACGAAGTTGATTCTTCGGAAATGGCGTTTAAGATGGCGGCGTCGTTGGCATATAAGGCAGGAATGCCTCAGGCTTCTCCGGTCATCCTTGAGCCTATCGGTCATCTTAAGGTGTACGCGCCCGACAGCTATACGGGCGATATCATCGGCGACATCAACAAGCGCCGCGGTCAGATGCTCGGCATGGAGCCTGTCGGCGACGGTATGACAATGATAGAAGGCGAGATCCCAATGGCTGAAATGCACTCTTACGCGTCCGACCTGCGTTCAATGACACAGGCCCGCGGAGATTTTGAGTTTGAGTTTGACAGGTATCAGGAAGCGCCTCAGAATATAATCGATAAAATTATAGCGGACTCGAATAAATAATTGTGCATTTGGGATAATAAGGACGGATATTGTTTCCGGAATATTTTTTGGGAGATGAGATTTTGTCCGATGCAGGAACCGATTACACAAAATATTTGATTATAGGCGGAAACGGCGCCGTTGTCGGAATACGCGGCGATGCTCCGCCGGAGGCGAAGCGCGAGTATGATAAGTTTATCAGAAAGCAGAACGACCCGAAAGAGGGTCTGTAAAAAAGACGGCACAGCAAACGCTGTGCCGCTTTTATATGGCTTTCATATCCTCCCGCATTCTGCGCAGCAGCTTTTTTTCAAGCCTTGAGACCTGAACCTGTGAAATGCCAAGCATATCCGCAATTTCAGTCTGGGTCTTGTGCCTGAAGTAGCGCATATAAATTATGAGTCGTTCTCTTTCGTCCATTTTGTTAAGCGCCTGACGCAGCATTATGCGGTTGTCGATTTTTTGCTCATAATCCTCATCGGTGCTGACCTTTTCGGCAAGAGGACGGCTTTCGCTTTTCCCGTCGTCCATGCTTGCGAACAGCGAGTCCGGTCTGCGGGATGCTTCAAGCGCGGTCGAAAGCTCCTGAGGCGATATGTTAAGCTCGGCAGCGATCTCGGTGAGGAGCGGCTCGCATTTGTTTTCCGCCATCATCCGTTCCTTTACAGTTGCCGCCTTGTACGCTATGTTTTTGTAGGCGCGGCTCACTTTAATAATTCCGTCGTCGCGTATGAACCGCTTGATCTCGCCGATGATCATAGGCACCGCGTAGGTCGAAAACGCCACGCCGACGCTCAGGTCGAACCTGTCCGCCGCCTTTATCAAGCCTATACATCCGATCTGAAACAGGTCGTCAGGCTCGTGACCTCTGCCGATGAACCTGTTCGCGACCGAGCGCACAAGACCGATGTTCTGTTTGATCAATGTCTCTCTGGCTTCGCTGTCGCCGTTTTTTATGCGGCGCAGCAGCTCGTTGTTGCTGTCGCGGTACTCATGGTCAGTCATCCGCTCCGACCCCGATTTGTTTTGTCATTGTGACGGTAGTCCCGGTGCCGGGTTCGGACGTCACCTTAAGGCTGTCCATAAAGCTTTGCATAACCGTAAAGCCCATGCCGCTGCGCTCCTCATCCGCCGCAGTGGTAAACAGCGGTTCCATCGCTTTTTCGATATCCGCTATTCCGCAGCCCTCGTCACGCACAGTCACCTCGATCATGCATTTGCCGTCTTTTTCGGAAAGACCGCATTCAATGTATATGATCCCGCGCTCATTTCTGTAGCCGTGGATTATCGAGTTGGTAACTGCCTCGGACACCGAGGTTTTTATGTCGGCAAGCTCTTCAACGTTAAGATCGGTCTGCGCCGCGAAAGCTCCGACCGCGGCGCGGGCAAACGCCTCGTTAACGCTTTTTGACGGGATCTCCAGTTTCATATAGTTTTTCATTTGTTTCACTCCTTATCAATCAGTTTTTTTATGCCGGACATCTCCAGCAGCCTGTCGGTTTTAGGGGTCAGTCCCACGATCTTCATTTTGCCGCCTCTCGCTTTGATCTTTTTGTATCTACCCATGATCAAGCCAAGCCCTGAGCTGTCCATAAAACCAACGTTTTTAAGGTCGATGATCAGCGAGAATATGTTTTTTATGTCAAGCTCTCTGTCAATTTGTTCACGGATCTCATCAGCGCAGTGCTGGTCGATCTCGCCGTACAGTGCCGCTGTAAGCTCGCCGCCGTTTTGGTTTAGTTCACATTTCATCTGTTTTCCTCCTCGTATAAGTTTGTCCCGAAGCCGCGAGGCTCCGCGCTTCATATATTGTTATTTGACACGGGTTTGATTTCCGCCTTTATTTCCCAAAGATTTTTTCACGACATTTTTATGTAAAATTTGATTTTAGGTTTTTCCTGTGTCCGATATGCGGCTGCGGCAGCCGCCGACCTTCATTTTTTGCTCATAAAATATGCACCTCCAAAAGTGTCTGACTTTTGGAGGTGCATATCAAAAGGCTGCTTTTTTTGTTTTTTGAAAATTCCAAGTTGTATGTCAGTATTTTTCATACCGGCATTGTTCTATAACTTCGTCGCCCAAAAGCGTGATTGCCTTTTCGGGACAACGGCTGATGCAGCGATAACACATAGTACACTTGTCATACGCCGCAGCTCTATTGTTTTTGACGGAAATATTTTTCATGGGGCAGAGTGATGCGCATAGTCCGCAGCCCGTACAAGCGTCACTTATTTTTAACTTATCGGTATAGCCCGCCGTCTTTTTGTAAAACCACAGTCTTTGCCCGAAAAGACCAACCAAATGGGCAATCGGCGTTATACCGTCCTTTGGATATTTGCCCTGTTTTATTTTCATTGCGGTAAGTTCAATTTTTCTGTCGGCTTGCCTGATGATTTTTCGGTTTTGCTCAATGCTCTTTTTAAGGAGTTTGCTGTCGCATACGGAATCCGGCATTTTGATATGTACGCCGCCCAGGATCGCTGCGCCGTATTTTTTGAAAAGTCTTGCCGTACAGCCGGCGCCGTCCCCGCTAAAAGCGCCCATTGTGGCAACGCACAGTATTTTCTTGTTTTTCCAAAGAGAATGGTTTTTCTTAATAAAGTCCCTGACCATATAGGGCGCGTTTGAAAACTGTGTCGGGTAGCCGAATATTATATCGTCATTATTTTTTATTTGCTCAATAATGTCTGGGGCTTCTATGGGTATAGTTGCCGCAGACTCACCCAATAAAGCGGTCAATTTTTCAACGCAATGCTTTGTGTTTCCCGTTCCGCTTAAGTATATCCCGATCATTTTCTTCTCCTGCAAATTCCCGATTTGTCGCTCTGTTGATTATTAAATAATTATACCATAATATCCGCAAAAAATCAATACGGCGGTCAAGATAAGAAAAGCGCCGACCTTACAAAGTATGCAAAGCCCCCGAAACTGCATTGCTTCGGGGGCTTTGACGTGGAGCCGATAAGCGGATTCGAACCGCTGACCTATTCA
>CANQKP010000122.1 GCA_947624495.1 uncultured Monoglobus sp.
GCTTCCGTTCCGTCGTCTGACTTTACATCATTCCACTTAGCATACAGGGTAAAGCTCTTTGTAACCTTCGACGTAAAATCATATTCGGCTGTCAAATCCTTATCTGTGTACCAGCCGGCGAATGTATAACCGTCCTTTGTCGGAGCGGTCGGCTCTTTCACAACGCCGTTACGCGAAATTCTTTGTGATGTTACCTTGCTGCCGCCGTTCGCCTCAAACTGAACCGTGTACGATGAGGAACCACTGCCGCCGCCGCGTGACGTGCTGCCCGTATCGGGCGTCGGAGACGGGGAAGCTGATTGCTCGTTATACGCTATTGCGTAGGTCGAGAATTTCTGCGCGTATACCGTGATAACTCCGTCGCCGACCTCATAACGCTCGCCCGTGCCGCCCTTAGTCATAGCCGAAGCCGCACCGTCATGGTAACGGTAAACGGTGATGTCGGTTTTGCCGCTCGTCACGAACGGAATGACAATAGTAATAAGGTTCGTTGTTTCGGTTACGTTCTCGCTTTCCGTGCCGACAGTTTTAACTATGTCTATATCAATGTAATTCAGCTTTTCGGTCTTGTTTTGACTTTGCTGTTTTATTGCCTGCTGCGCTGTATCGGTTGCGATTTCGGGCTTACTCTCGACGGTCATTTTGACCTCAATATCCTTTGTCTTATCTTCCTCCGGCAGTTCATTTACGACCGTTTCGGCAAGTGTGTCAAGACCGCCGACAACAATATCCTCAACTTTAATGTCGGTATTCTGCGTACCCTCAGTTGTTTCAACCGTGCTGCCCACATTAGCCGCGGGAAGTGTTATATCCGCGCTGACATTGCCGTCCGTTACGTCAACAAGCGTTGTAACCGTTTTTCCGTCGCTCGTTTCAACAACTATATTGTAGCTGCCTGCCTCAACGCCGTCAAACGAGTAATTACCGTTCTCGTCCGTAGTCGTTTCCAATCCGAGCGGTTTCAGTGTCAGCTTGCGGTTTGCCGCCGCTGTGCCATCGTTATTCTTAACCGCTCCCGTTACATCAAATGTCGGCTGTGGCGACGGTGACGGACTTGGAGTTGTTCCTGTGGTCGCCGTAACGGTTATTTGACCGTTTACGGTCGTGTAATTAGCCGCGTCGTTCGGCGTGAATACCGCGTCATACTGCGCCGTACCCTCCGTTACCGCCGTCGCCGTATTTGTCCACGAAAGCGCGCCGCCTGTCACGGTCGGAAGGTCTACATCAGCGAGCGTCATACCCTCCGTGTAGGTCACGGTTATCGTTTCAACAGTCGGGAATGTCGAAGCCGCCTGCGCGATAGCCGCCTCTACCGTAGTCGTGTACGGGTGATAGCCTGTGCGCTCAACGGTAACCGTCACACTGTATGTACCGGCGTTTGTAATCTGCGGCATGAGCTGCATTTCCGCGCCGTCAAGCTGATACTTAATTGTATCGGTAATCTCCGCGCCCGTTACCGTTACCGCGTTATGCGCCTCACCGTCATATGTGCCGCTGTACGGCGTAACGGTTATACCGCTGACCGTCGGCTCGTCGGTTATTGTTATTGTCTTTGTCGTGTAATAATCGTCGTAATTCGCCTTGCTTACCTTGACGGTGATAGTCTTTGTATCTCCGACTTCGGTTACAGTCGGGCAAGCGTCGAGCCATGAAAGACCAGTATCGGTATCGGCGTTGTACTCGCCTTCGATATACTTGACCGTTCCGCCGTCCGCGCTGCCGCTGAGCGTTACCGTCAAGCTGTGTGCCGTACCGTCGTGCGTAATATCACCGTCGCCGGAGATTACTACGTCAGCGGCAACGATCGCCGCCTTTGCGATTGTGACCTCGACCGTCTTTTCAAAGGCGTGGTGTCCCTCTCTTTCAACCTTTACCCTAACCGAATAGCTGCCTGCGTTCGTACCCGTCGCCTTTTCCGTGCTGCCGGTAGAGTCGTCATTTACATAGTATGTGACGGTATCACTGTCACTCGTTCCCGTTACGGTCACAAGCTCTTGCGCGCTGCCGTTGTAAACAAGACCTTCGTTCGCCGTTACGTCAACATCATCAATAGTCGGCTCGCCTATAATATTTATAGTAGCTGTAAGATAGAGCGTGTTATAATTTTCTCTCTCTATTCTGACCGTAATCGTCTGATTTGTATTTTCCGCGCTGTAACTCGGACAGGTTTCAAGCCATGTTGCGGTGGCGTCGGTTTCTGCATTATATTCGCCCTCAGCATATTTTACGGTATCGCCCGCAATCGTTCCTGTCGGCGCGGCAAGAGTGTACTCTTTTGTCGGCTGTGTTTCGTCATACTGCACCGATATGTCCTGAACCTCTACGCCGGTAATCGTCGCCTTTGCGACATTTACCGTAACCGTGCCGGTGACGGTGGTGTCCTCGTAATTTGCCTTATCGGACGGAGTAAATACCGCCTGAACGCTGTTTTCACCTGCTGTAAGAGCGGCGTTTTCATCACTCCACGCAAGCGTACCGCCCTCTACATCAGGCACGGTTACGTCGCTAAGTTTCTTATTAGGTTCATATGTACCGCCGTCAACCGCCGCTACTGTCGGGAATGTCGGCGTTGCCTTTGCGATTGTAACATTTACCGTCTTTTCAAAATGATGATAACCCTCTCTTTCAACTTTCACCTTGACCGAGTAGCTGCCCGCGTTCGTACCCGTCGCCTTTTCCGTGCTGCCGGTAGAGTCGTCATTTACATAGTATGTGACGGTATCACTGTCACTCGTTCCCGTTACGGTTACAAGCTCCTGCGCGCTTCCGTTATAAACAAGATCTGCCTTTGCCGTTACGTCAACGCCTGTGATGAGCGGCTCATTTGTAATCTTTATGGTAGCTTTGAGATAGAGGTTGTTATAATTTTCTCTCTCTATTCTGACCGTAATTACCTGTTCTGTATTTTCCGCGCTGTAACTCGGGCAGGTTTCAAGCCATGTTGCGGTGGCGTCGGTGTCCGCGTCATAATCACCCGCGGCATATCTTACGGTATCGCCCGCAATCGTTCCTGTCGGCGCGGCGAGCGCGTACTGCTTTGTCGGCTCCGTCTCGTCAAACTGTGCCAATACATTATCGACCTTCACGCCCGTAATCGTCGCCTTTGCGACGTTTACCGTAACCGTTCCCGTTGCCGTACCCTCGTAATTTGTCGTGTCGGACGAAGTGAATACCGCCTGAACGCTGTTTGCGCCTGCCGTAAGAGCGGTGTTGCCGTCACTCCATTCGAGCGTACCGCCTTCTACCTCAGGCACGGTTACGTCGCTGAGCTTCATATTGGGCGTGTATGTGCCGCCGTCAACATCTCCGACCGTCGGGAATACCGGCGTCGCCTTCTTGATTTCAACCGTTATACTTTGTTCGTCAATGCCGTTATAGTTGTCATTTCCAACTACTTTATAATAAACGGTATGCTCTCCCGCGGTTGTCGCTTTCGGCGTGTCTGTTGAGTACGTTCCCTCGTCAACCTTGTACTGCAATTCGCCGCCGGTCGCCGAGCCCGGTGTTGCAAGAAGCTCCTGCGCCGTACCGTTATACGTCAAATCCGTCTTTGGCGTCGGAGCCGTAACGGTCGAATCAGCCTTTGCAACATTTACCTTAACCGTTCCCGTTGCCGTACCCTCGTAATTGGTCGTGTCGGACGAAGTGAATACCGCCTGCACGCTGTTTTCGCCTACCGTAAGAACGGTGTCGCCCTCGCTCCAAGCAAGCGTACCGCCGTCTACTGTCGGCACTTCTACGCTGCTAAGTTTCTTATTAGGTTCATATGTACCGCCGTCAACCGCTGTGACCGTCGGGAATTTCGGCGCAGCCTTCGCGATTGTAACCTCCGCGCTGCCTGTATAATCATTATATCCCTCGCGTTTAACGGTTACGGTTACCTTATATGTACCCGCGTCGGTCGCCTTGTTCTCTGTGCCGACTTGCGAATATTCCTCGCCGCTGCCTTTCTTTTCTACCTTGTATTCAATAGTGTCGGTCACTTCGTTGCCGCTCACCGTCACAAGCGTCTGCTCTGCGCCGGTATATGCCGTAATGCTCGGATTTGCCGCTACCGACACGCCGCTGATTGTCGCCCTTTGGACTTCGTCTGTCGCCGCGGACAGCGAGCCGGTGTAATCAGGGTCATCTGCCGTTATGACGACCTGAATTGTTTTGCCTATATCCTCTTTTGTTATCTTATATGTGCTTTCGGTCGCGCCGCTAATATCGGCATAACCGCCATCACTCGACCTCTGCCATTTATATGTAAAGTTAATGCTGCTCGGCACAACCGCCGTTGTGACTGCCGTAAGCGTTTCGCCGAATACCGCGTCGCCGTCGATTGTAACCGTGCCGGTGATCGCTGTCGGCTCGAACGACGGTACATTGACCTCTTTTATCTCCGACGCGAACGCGCTTTCAGCTACCGCCTTCTTGCGTACCTCGTATGTTTTATTCGGCGCAACCTCGATTTCTCCCTCTGTGCAGTCTTTCCACGCTTCGCTGTCGCCTTCTGTCTTTTCGCGGTACACCATTGTCTCATCTGTGCCGGTGATCTTACCATTGCCGTCATGGGTCGTGGGAGCAACACCCGCCACTTCCGGCGCGGCAGGGCGCGCGGGTACATCAAGGCTCTGCGCGTGGCTATCGTAGTAGTTTGTTGAGTTTCTCGTCTTTCTTACAATGCTTACAATGCTACCTATATAGTCTGTCGCGCTAAGCTTGCCGTCCGCCGGGGAAACATCTGCCCCGTTTATTGTATAGCTCGCGTCGGTTTCAAAGCCGGTCAGCATCTCATTTTCATAATCTATTGCAATTGTCGGCGTCTCCTCATTTATATGATAGAGACGAAAAGTGACCTTGAGCGTCACACCGCTATCATCGGTAACGCTCATCAACGCATACTGCGGTTCTTTTTCTGTCGCCTTAACAGTAATCGTATATACGCCCGCGTCAAGTCCCGTGGGTATCGTCAGCGTATTTTCGCTTTCTATGCGCGCATTTGTGCTGCCTTGGTCGCTTATTTCGTATGTAAATTTGCCCTCGGGCGAAATAATTTTGTACACTTCCTTCATACAATCGTCCAGATTCACCGTAATCGGTGATTCGTAGCCGTAATTATAAGTAGGGAGCGTATATTCTCCGACGGCACCGGGTTTAACGGAGCCCATGGCGTACACCGTCATATCCTCGGTAACGGCGGTTTCCTCGTTAAACTCCTCACTCTCCGCGTCCTGTGTTGTTGCCCACTTTCCAAATGTATAATTCTCACTTTCGGGATTTTCGGGCATTTCCACAGTGCCGTTCGGATTTGCGTACTTCGCGGCGTATTCCTCTTCTTCCTGTGTGGCAAACGTGACCTTCAGCACCTTCTTACTTGTGTCACTCGTAAACACGGGGTAGTTGTCCCCGTCCTCACCGAGCTTCTGTCCCCACACCTGCTCGTCCTGGCCGTTTTGCAAAAGCCACGCCACTTCGCCGGACTTAAATTCCTCTTCTGTTTTTGACGTGCCGTCACCTTCCCCGCCGCAGGTATTGAGGTAGTAGCAGTTTGAAATGCTGCCGCTGCTGGTGTTCAATCCCGTAATGCCGCCTACATAGGTGCTGCTTTTGCTCACCGTGCCTATGTTATAGCAATTTTCAATGCTGCCGTCGTAGTTGTTACCCGCAATGCCGCCTACATCGCTGCCCTGTACCGTGCCTGAGTAATAACAGTTTTCAATGCTGCTGCCGCTGTGGTTGTCTCCCACAATACCGCCCGCCCATGAGCCGTTGGCGATGTTGCCCGAAACGGCTAGATTTTTAATCGTACCGCCCTGTGAATACCCAAACAGACCTGCATAAAAAGGTCTATTATTTATGTAAAGTCCGCTTATCGTGAAGTTGCCGCCGTCGAACGTGCCTCGAAATGGATTGGAATCATCCGCTCCGATCGGCGTCCATGATGTACCGCCTTCTTCGCCCTTGTCCGCGCCGTACTTATCGGACATATCAATAGGTGCTGTCAGCTTGAAATACTCGCCGCTGCCGTTGCCGCTGTTGATATACTCGCGAAACGCCTCTAACTGCTCTAAGGTGTTGATCTCATACGGAGAGCCGTCCGTGCCGTTACCGCCGTTGGC
>CANQKP010000123.1 GCA_947624495.1 uncultured Monoglobus sp.
CCGATGTCAAGACCCATTATAATATCCGTTTCCTCGTCCGCGGCGGTGAGAAATATAATCGGCACTTTAGACGCTTCACGAATTTTTCTGCAAATGTCAAATCCGCTGCCGTCGGGGAGCGATACATCCAAAATGACCAAGTCATATTTCCTGTCCACAAAAACCGCATCAGCTTCGTGGATTGTACGTGCTATATCCAAGTCATAGCCCTGCTTTTTTATTGCAAACGACAATCCGTTTATTAAGCTTAAATCATCCTCAACTAAAAGTAATTTCATATATACCCTCCGCCTTCCGAATTTAATAAATGGCAAATACCCTTTAAAACAAAAGTGGTATCGAGTTTTCTTATCACACTCCATACCACAAAAACAAACATTATGTTTTGTTTTATTTTGCTGCGCAAGCCTGTTTAATTTACTTAATCACCGTCACGCCGCCCATATACGGAACAAGGGCTTTGGGAACAGTTACCGAACCGTCGGCGTTCTGATAGTTTTCAAGTATCGCGGCTGTGGTCCTGCCGACCGCAACGCCGCTGCCGTTTAAAGTATGAACGAACTGCGCCTTATCCTTAGGCGTATTCTTAAACTTTATATTTGCCCGGCGCGCCTGAAAATCAACACAGTTTGAGCAGGACGATATCTCCACATATCTGCCGTAGCTCGGCATCCACACTTCTATGTCATAGGTCTTTGCGGATGAAAATCCCATATCTCCGGTAGAGAGGCAGACTACTCTGTAAGGAAGACCAAGTCCCTGAAGCACTCTTTCCGCCTCGTTTGTCATCTCCTCAAGTTCGTCAAACGACTGCTCAGGCTTTGCAAACTTAACCAGCTCCACCTTATTGAACTGGTGCTGTCTTATGAGACCTCTTGTATCTCTGCCGGCGCTTCCGGCTTCCGCTCTGAAGCAGGCGGTATACGCGCAGTACTTAAGCGGAAGATCGTCGCCGCTTAAAATTTCATCTCTGTACATATTTGTAACCGGAACCTCGGCTGTCGGAACAAGGAAGTAATCACCGTCTGACAGCTTAAAGGCATCCTCCTCAAATTTCGGCAGCTGACCTGTGCCGACCATGCTGTTTCTGTGAACTAAAAACGGAGTAAAAACTTCATTATAACCGTTTTTTCCGTGAGTATCAAGAAAATAATTAACTATAGCGCGCTCAAGCTTCGCACCGAGACCCTTATATACATGAAATCTTGCGCCGGTTATTTTTGCGGCGGTTTCAGGGTCAAGAATTTTAAGATCCTTGCCTATATCCCAATGTGCCTTCGGTTCAAAGTCGAACTTTGTCGGCTCCGAAAATTTTCTTACTTCCACATTTTCAGCGTCGCTCTCGCCTATCGGCACGCTCTCATCCGGAATATTCGGAATTGTCAGCATTATATTTCTTATCTTTTCATCAATTTCACGTACCTTTTCATCGTCCTCCTTGATGCTGTCTGAAAGCTCTCTCATTTGGGCGAATATCTCGGTTGTGTCCCTGCCCTCTTTTTTATACATCGGTATTTGCTTTGACACTGTATTTTGCTGCGCCTTTTTTTGTTCCACGTTAAACAAAAGCGCGCGGCGGTCATTATCAAGCTGAAGCAGACCGTCTATATCAATATCCTTTGAATTTCTGTTTTTAAGCGCTTCCTTTACCTTTTCTGTCTCTGTTCTTATCAATTTAATGTCAAGCATTTTTTATCCTCCAAATTTTATTTATATTTATTGTATATCCTCCGCCCGCTTATTTTGGGCGGGTTCTATTTTAAGCAATTCACACAGGGCATTATAATATGCTGTCTCATTTTTGCCAAATCCTGACACATCAAGCGCGGATAAAGCGTCGCTTGCCTCCTGAATGTTACCCGACTGAAACAGAATCCAAATTTGTGAGAGCTTGGAAAGCTGATTTTCAGAATTTTGATATCCGCTTATCAGCGCATCCTTCTCCTGCGTCTCTTTTACAAGTTTGTCATTTTCGCTTTGCAGAGTCACAAGTTCATTTTGAATATTTGCGTTTGCCTGCTCGGTCTGATAAATTCTGTTATCAATTTCGTTTTCGCGGTTATCAGCCATTGCGGCGAACAAAATTATTATAATTACGCAGATTATCATAATTACAGCATAACTGAATATATTTTTCTGCTTCTTACTCTGCTCCTGCTTATTAATATTATCTTTATCCAAATTTTCACCTTCATTTCATCAAATTTAGGCTCAACCCCACAGAACGCAAAAAATCAGGTCTAAAATCAATTTGAGCGCTGTTTTATATAATATCATTGCCATGATTGATTTTGTTTAAAACAGACTGCGTTTTAAGCCTATTATTTTAACTTAATTTCGTATATTATTATCTTTTTAATTCAAATAATATACGCTCTAAATCTTCTTTTGAATAATACTCAATTTCGATTTTTCCCTTACTTGCGCCCTCACTGATTTTAACTTTTGTGCCGAATCGGGAACCCAAGTCGTTTTCAACCTCGGAAAAATATTTTTTCATCATTCCGGAAACCTTTTTTTTCGGTTTTGTCTGTTTTGTTTTTCCTATATCCGAAACAAGCTTTTCTACCTGACGCACGTTCAGACCCTTTTCAATAATCATATTTGCGGCTTTTGTCTGCTCAATAGGGTTCGTTATGCTTAAAATTGTTCTGGCATGACCCTGGCTCAGCTTTCCGTCTATCACAAGCTGCTTTACTTCATCGCACAAATTATTTAACCGCAGTGAATTTGCGACCGCGCTTCTGCTTTTGCCGACGCGTTCCGCGACCTCTTCCTGTGTGAGATCACAGGTTTCCATAAGCTTTTTAAAGCCTTCCGCCTCTTCTATCGGATTTAAGTTTTCACGCTGAAGATTTTCAATCAGCGCAATCTCCATGACCGCGTCTTTTTCAAAATCCTTTACAAAGCAGGGTATTTCCTTAAGACCCGCCATTTTTGAAGCTCTCCAGCGTCTCTCGCCTGCGATTATCATATATGTACCGTTTAAGTTTTCCATAACCAAAATCGGCTGGACAAGACCGTGTGTTTTGATTGAATTACTTAAAATTTCAAGTTTTTCCTTATCAAAATTTTTTCTGGGCTGATCTCTGTTTGGTTCAATATCTCTGATTTTTATCATTTTTATTGATTCATTCGACTTATTTAAATTTATATCATCAAAAATATCAAAGCTGTCGCCCTCATTTTTTAAATCAATATCGGAAAACAAGGCTCCAATACCCTTTCCCATTGCTTTTTTGCCTTTCTGAGCCATAATATCACATCCTTTAAATAGAACAAAGCCCCGTCATTCAATGTTTCACAAAAAATTATATTTCTTATTTTAAAAATTAAGCGGGACCCGCCAGTGGCGTCTTAATTTAATTATAAAATGTTTTACGTGAAACATTATTTGTTTTTCTTAATAATTTCAGCCGCCAAATATGTATAACATTCCGCACCTTTTGAATTTTTATCATAAGCAATTATCGGCATACCGTAGCTCGGAGCCTCGGAAAGTCTGACATTTCTCGGTATCACGGTTTTAAATACGGTTGAAGCAAAATATTTTCTTACTTCCTCAACGACCTGAATTGAAAGGTTTGTCCGCTTGTCAAACATTGTAAGCAGTACTCCTTCGATCATCAGACCTTTGTTAAGTCCTCTTTTTACCTGCTTTATGGTACGGGTAAGTTGCGACAGACCCTCAAGAGCGTAATATTCGCACTGTATCGGCATAATTACGCTGTCGCAGGCTGCAAAAGCGTTTAATGTAATTAAACCGAGTGACGGCGGACAGTCAATTATAATAAAATCATACTCATCCTTAATTTCTTTTATTGCGGATCTGAGCTTAAATTCACGTCTTTCAACGTCGCTTAATTCAAGATCAGCCGCCGCAAGATCAAGGTCACCGGGACACACGCTGAGATTTTTATATTCGGTCTTAACAATCGCATCTCTTATCGGCAGATTGCCTACAATAAAATCATAGCTTGTATTTTCTGTATTCTTGGTGTCGATGCCAAGTCCGCTTGTAGCGTTAGCCTGCGGATCAATATCAATCAAAAGAACTTTTTTATTTTTAATACCCAAACAAGCCGCAAGATTAATAGCGGTAGTGGTTTTACCAACTCCGCCCTTTTGATTTGCGATTGCTATTACTTTTCCCATAAATTTTACCATCCTTTATATTTTAATACCATTATATCACTTAATTTAAATTTTTCAATAGTTTTAAATTAAAAAATTTAAATTGTTTCATATGAAACACATTATGACAAATTAAGACTTTTTGCAAAAAGCTTTAATGCCTTTGCTCTGTGGCTGATAAGATTTTTCTTCTCCGGTCCAAGCTCCGCGAGAGTGCAGTGATATTCAGGATAATAAAATACCGGATCATAGCCAAAACCTGATGTGCCGCGCTTTTCATTTGTTATATATCCCTTGCATCCGCCTCTGAATAATTTGCACCCGTTTTTATCGGCAAACGCTATAACACAAACGAATTCAGCGCCTCTTTTATCGTCTTTAACTCCGTGAAGCGCATTTAAAAGCTTTGAAATATTCATTTCGTCCGTCGCGTTTTCACCGGCAAATCTGGCGGTATGAACTCCGGGCGCGCCGTTCAGAAAATTCACACAGAGACCGCTGTCGTCGGCAATGGTCGGGATACCGACTTTTTGATAGACCTGAACCGCCTTTTTTTTGGCGTTTTCTTCAAAAGTTAATTCGTCCTCAACAACTTCAAAATTTTCAAGTCCGGCTTCATCCATAGTTTTAATTTGATAATCTTCACCTAAAATTTGACGGATCTCTTCAGCTTTATGCTTATTTTTACTCGCCAATATAAAAGTTTTCATACGTTCACTCCTCAATAATTTCTATATCTAAACATTACTTGTAATAATATTCGAAAAATTGACTAATTCATTAATATTTAACTTTTCACCGCGTATTTTAGTATCTAAATTCATTTTTTCGAGCGCTTTTATCACATTATTTTTATCACAATTTATAAAAGGACTGCCTGACAATGAATTTACAAGAGTCTTTCTGCGCTGAGAAAATACCGATTTTACTATTTTAAAAAATACTTCTTTATCATTTATCTCATAGGGCGGCTTTTCGTATTTTGAAAGCTTAATTACCACCGAGCTAACGCTTGGCTGAGGCACAAAGCAGTGGGGCGGAGCCTGGCATATAATTTCGGAGTCGGCATAAAATCCGACACCCACGGTAAGCGCGCCGTAATTTTTTGTGCCGGGTCTTGCGGTTATTCTTTCAGCGACCTCTTTTTGGACCATTAATGTCAATGTGCGGATATTATAATCATTTTCGAATAAATTCATTATTATAGGTGTAGTAATATAGTACGGAAGATTTGCGACCACCGAGAATTTTTCGCCGCCAAACTTATCATTAATAAGTCCGCGCATATTGACTTTTAAAATATCACTATTTATTAAGGTAAAATTATCAAATTCACTCATAACATAATTAAGTACCGGAACAAGGGCGGAGTCGATCTCGACCGCAACGACTTTTTTTGCCGCAGCGCACAGCTCGCGCGTCAGGGTTCCGGCGCCCGGTCCTATTTCCAAAACATTGGTATTTAAATCAATACCGGATTTTGTTATAATATCGGTCAAAACATTTTTATCAATAAGAAAATTCTGACCGAGACTTTTTGAGAACCTAAAATCAAATCCAGACAGGATTGAAATAAGTTCGTTTTTGTTGGTTAAATTCATAATTTACCTCAATTCCATATAATAATTTTAAAAATTATATCATAAAATATAAAAAGTTACAATAGAAAAAATGCTCACATAAACTCAGAAGGAAAATTTTATAAAAAATACTTGACAATATAAAACCATAGTGTTATAATTATTAAGCTGTGTAGAAAAACCGCGCCGGAGTGGCGGAACTGGCAGACGCCCGGGACTTAAAATCCCGTGGGATTAATTTCCCGTACCGGTTCGATTCC
>CANQKP010000124.1 GCA_947624495.1 uncultured Monoglobus sp.
CATACCACCTTTGACCGGCTCCATAATTATTATCGGGATGTTGTGCTTCCGCGCCGTCTCATAGCAGCCGCGCGACTGTATTGACGGCTCATCCCAATCGGCATAGTTGATCTGGAGCTGCACAAACTCCATTTCCGGGTGGTTGTTTAAAATATCCTCAAGCTCCTCCGGCGTTGAATGGAACGAAAATTCCAAGTGGCGAATAAGACCTTCCTTTTTCTTTTGGGCAAAATAGTCCCACAGTCCGAAATCATCAAAGAACTTCGTTCTGCCTTCGCCCAGGTTGTGGAGCAGGTAAAAATCGAAGTATCCAGCCCCGGTATTCTTAAGCGATGTTTCAAACTGCGCTATCGCGTCCTCACGCGTTTTGCAGTTGATCCAGGCCGCGTTTTTTGTAGCGAGAAAATAGCTCTCACGCGGGTACCGCTCAACCAGCGCCCGGCGAATCGCGCTCTCGCTCTCGCCGTAAGCCCACGCTGTGTCAAAATAGTTAAAGCCCGCTTCCATAAACTTGTCAACCATTACCTTGGTCTGCTCAACATCAATTTTTTTGCCGTTCATCGGCAGACGCATAAGACCAAAGCCTAATTTTTTAATATCCTCTCCGAGATACGCCATAAATTATCCTCCTTATATTCGCGCCGCAGCGCATATTCATAATCAATTCTATACCGACACTTCGCCCGCGAGAACCTTAAGATAGTCCTCATAATTCTTTTTGAGCAGCGCCGGAGTATTAAGCTCATAGGGGCATTTTTTCATGCACTGACCGCAGTTTAAGCAATTTTTTATCTTATGCATTTCCGCCTGCATTGCGTCGGTCAGCCACGCCTTGGACGGCGCTCTGCGCAGCATGAGCGACATTCTGGCGCAGTTGTTGATCATTATTCCCGCCGGACAGGGCATACAGTAGCCGCAGCCGCGGCAGAACTCGCCTGAAAGCTCCGTTTTCTCGTTCTCGATATACTCTCTTATCTCGTCGGTCATTTCCGGAGTGTTATCCATGTATCCGAGCCACTCCTCAAGCTCGCTCATACGCTGGACTCCCCAAATCGGCAGCACATTGCCGAACTGTGTCATGTACGCCATTGCCGCCTCGGAACGCGTGATCAGCCCTCCGGACAGTCCCTTCATCGCGATAAAGCCCACATTGTTCCGTCTGCAAACATTTACAAGTTCCACCTCCCGCTCCGATGACAGATAACTGAACGGATACTGAAGCGTCTCGTACAGACCCGACTGCGCAATATCGAACGCGACCTCGATTTTATGGGCGGTAATTCCGATATGTCTTATCCTGCCCTCTTCCTTTGCCTTGAGCAGGCACTCGTACATTCCGGTGCCGTCGCCCGGCGCGTAACACCTGTCGGCGCAGTGAAGCTGGTATATGTCCACATAGTCGGTCTTAAGCAGTCTGAGCGAGGTCTCAAGCTGCGCCCAAAACTCCTCCGGAGTATGCGCCATTGTCTTGGTGGCTATAAATATCTTATCCCGGATACCCATATCGCCAAAAGCTTTGCCGAGCTTTTCCTCGCTGTTGCTGTATGCCCTCGCAGTGTCAAAAAAGTTAATGCCGCCCTCGTATGCTCTGCGAAGGATCCTCACCGCCTCCTCCGTCTCGGTACGCTGGATCGGCAGCGCACCGAAGGCGTTCTGGCAGGTGGTTATGCCCGTGCTGCCCAAAGTGATCTGTCTCATAATCACACCTCCTGATTTAAACTAAATAATAAACATTTTTATATCCCATTTCCTTGGCGCGAAGCACCGCTTCGGACGACCAAATCCCGCGGCTGCAGCAGAACACGATAGGCAAGTCCTTGCTGTAAGCCGAGATTTTTTCAAGCTCGGTCAGCGGGATGTTCACCGACCCGTCTATCTTTGACGGCTCCGAGCCGAACACTTCCGCCTCGCGCACATCTATCGCTGTAGCGCCGCCGGCGATCAGGCGCATCGCCTCGTCATATTCTATTCTGTCGGCTCCCAAAACGGTCATGGAGATCTCCTTCCGCTTGCCGCCTCCGGTCAGGATCATCATATCATCAATTATTTCCATATCTTCGATATCAAAATCGCACAGCTTTTTGCTGCCGCGGCACTTGGGGCAGTCGGTAATTATCAAGACCTTGCCTCCGCCGCAGCCCGCGTACAGTCTGTCCTTATACGCCGATATGCAGCTGACCGAAAGGTTTTGAATGTCAAACACGGACAGATCCGCCTCGCTCCAGACCCTTCCGGTACTGCTGAGGTATATTCTGCTCACGCCGCCCGTCGTTCTGGCAAGGCGTGCAAAGCCGCTGCTTGTCCTGACGCTTTGAATCGTTCGCTCATCCGCCGCGTCTCCGCCGTAATAATCAACGATTACGGCATACACGCTCTTGTTTGCTCCGCCGCCGAAGGTATACACCGGCGCGGACACGTCGGTGATCCGCGCTGATATGGCGGTCTTGCGCTTAGGCTCCGACAGCCCCGCCGCCAAACGAACGCCGTTTTGAACAATATACTGCTCCCTGTCCTCGCCGCCGTCATATATGACGGTCACATCGCAGGGCGCTTCGGGAGTGAAGAACAGACACGACTCTGTCTCGCTGCCCTCGCCTCCCTGCCAGTCGCAGGTGAATTTGTATTTCTCTTCTCCAAGCCGATATTCGTACTCAGAGCAGGAGTGCCGCTTCAGCGGTCCGTAGCCTGTAAGACCGTTTATCTCCGGCAGCTTGACTTTTCCGCTGTTATCAAACAGCACCGCGTATGCCGGATCGCAGGCAAGGTAAACCACCCTGCGCTTAGGTTTAGGCTCGCTGTACTTATGCCGCAGCGTCCTTCCGCACAGGCAGAGCTTAAGCTCCTCTCCCTCGGCGGCGTTTGTATCAACTTCATAAGCTCCTCCGCCGCAAACGGTTACGCGGACGCCGCCGCACGTCAATTCCGCAGGCGCGGGTCCGCCGCCGCCCACATATCTGACATATGCTGTCACAGAGCCGTCCGAGCCGTTTTCAACCGCCGCGATCTTGTATGGCGCATCCAAATCGATTTTTTCATAAATCAGCGTAAAGCGGTCAATGTTTGCGTCTCCGGCAATGAGCGACAGTGTTCCTAATCCGTTTTCATCTGCGCCGCATTTTTGCAGCGCCGCCGGGTCAACCGCAATATCCGTCTCGCGCCATACACACTCGCCGCCGGTGGGCGTAAGCACGCCCTCCGCCACAGTGAGTCCGGACGCCTTGAACCGCGCCGCTGCGCTTCCGCCGGACAGAGAATATCTGAGCCTTATTCCGGCAAGGTTTTCAAGGCGCAGCCCTCTGTATTCCATAGCGCGGGACTTGGTCGATGCGGCGTAGCCTCCGCTTTCGGTCCCGCTGTCCTTCGCGGTCAGATCCGCGCCCATGCCGTCGTCTGCGCTTTCGCCCTCGACCGGCAGGTTCATGTATATGAGCGTCTCGCCTCTGACCAGCTTATCTATATTCACCGCGCGGACCCTGACAAGTCCGCTCGCCGATGCGGTCAGCACGCCGGTCTTTTTGTCTATGACCGCCGCGGTACGCGCCGTTTTGCTTAAAGCTTCAATATGCCATTCCGCCTCGGTTCCAATTCCGTTTTTATCCTCAGCGGCAAGCCTTATTGCTCCGCGGGTCCCGGTCACGCCGTATTGAACGTCAGGCGAGACTATCTTAAGAGCCGTTCTAAGTCTTTCGGGCGCGACTCTTTCAAAGCCGCAAACCGCGCTGCGCAGCGCCGCGTCAAGCTCCGCCTTTTTCACGGCGCTGTCTATCAAGCACATTCCGCCGCTTAATATTTCATCAAGCTCCCTTAATCCCTCATCGGTATAAGCGCCGTTAAAATACTCGCTCCGCTTTGCCATAAGCTCGTCTCTTGCGGCTTGTTTTTCCTCGTCGGTCGCTTTGAATTCGGGGATATTCACTATCGGGAATTTCACCGACTTTGTCTCTCCTTTATATGTAACACACGCGGTTATCAGGGTCACGCCCGCCTTGGTTCCGGGCAGCACGGTCCCGTTTCCGTCAACGCGCGCGACATTTTCATCCGCGCTTGAGTATACGGTGTTTGAGCCGCTCAGCTCAAGACAACTCTCATCGCTCAGCACGGCGGACAGGTTTGCGGATACGCTTGTGACTGTCTCGACCCCGCCGCCGACAAGACCGCGCACGATTATTCCGCTCGGCAGCGCGGCGACGGTTTTAAGCCTCGGTTCTATCCCGCCGGTTACCGTAAATTCCTTAAAAAGCCCGCGGTCAGCCGAATTTTTCGCGGCGTAAACTCTGTATTTCCCGGCAATAACGCAGGTCTTTTGCGATTTTTCGTCAAAAAATCTGAGTTCATGTATCGGGATCACCGCGGAGGCGGTTTTGGTCTCGCCGGGTAACAGTTCAAGCTTGTCAAATCCCTTGAGCTGGATCTTCGGCAGACCGCTGCCGTCGGGATATCCGATATAAAACTGCACCGTCTCCATACCCGGAACATTTCCCGTGTTGGTCACGTCCGCCCTGACCTCGATACTTCCGTCCGCATCGACCTCGCTTGCGGAAATTTCAAGACCGCCGTACTCAAACTCGGTATAGCTCAGACCGAACCCGAACGGGTACACCGCCCTTCCGGTATAGTACTGATATGTTCTGCCGGGGAAATTATCGCTCGATTTGATCTCATAATTATTGTAGTAGCGGACTATACCGTCACTGCCCGCAACGCCCTGAACACCGACCGGCATTTTTTCAAGATCCTCCGCGCTGTACCATGTGGAGGTAAGCTTTCCGCAAGGGTTTGCCTGACCGGTCAGTATTTTGCCGAGAGCCGTACCCTGGGTCTGACCGTTATAGGACGTCCAGAGCATCGCGGCGGCTCCGCTTTCAAATGGGACCGTGTCAATCTGCCCCACCGTCTGGAGCACAACTATCGTCTTTTCGGGATACGCCTTGGTAAGCGCACCCACATGGGACTGGCTTTCGGGCAGGTCGATACTGCTTCTGTCGTTAAACTCCGCGGAGTCGGACAGAGTGGTTCCGGCATAGGCTATGATAACATCCGCGGCGTCCAGCTCGGCTTTGTACTTATCAACCGAAAATCCGCCGGCGTCCGCCTCAAACTCGATATAAAGATCCTCGGTTCGGTTATATCCGCCCGCCTCGCCCGTATACTCGCCGCAGCATTCCGCCGCGCCGCTTTCGGGCTGCGTATGTATTTCCGCCACCTGCGGTCCGCCGAAACCGTAATACAGCTTCATTTTTCCGCCCGCCAGCGCTTCGATATTCGCCTTCACCGAGACAACGCCGCTGAAGTCTATCCCGCGCAGACACGCTTTTCCCTTTCGGGTAACGTCAAAATATCCGCCGCGCACATCCATACCCTCGGCGTTTTCCGTCATGCCAAGGTCTATTTTCACGGTCTCGCCGCCGCGCCTTACCAAACTCAGGCTCAGAACGTTCATCAGCTTTGTGCCGTCCGTCACTCCGCCAAGGTATTCAAGCACGGCGCCGGGACCGGCTTGGTTAAGCTCGGCGGCTATCCCCTCATACGGCGTTACGGTTTGTTCCGGCGAACCGGAATAATCGCCCAGCACGACCTCGTCCGCCAAAGCGCCGACGAGGGCTGCCCTCTTAACGTTTTTGCCGAGCGGCAGTATGCCGTTGTTCTTAAGC
>CANQKP010000125.1 GCA_947624495.1 uncultured Monoglobus sp.
TACCCCTTTTCGGGTGTTCATTTTTATCTCGTTTTCGGGTATTGCTTTGAGCTTCGGTATCTCTATCGAGCCTATGCAGCCCAAGTGTATTTTAAGCCGCTGGACTTTCTTTTCGTCGATTATTTCCGCTTGGTATACCTCGATTTTTTCTATCATCTCATTTAATATTATGGAGCAAGTCATCAGTCTTTCCCTATCCGAGATTTGTGTTAACCTGCCATGTCGCGGTACATATCCGCGTATCGTCCGCCCATCGCGAGCAGCTCGCTGTGAGTGCCGACCTCCTTGATGTCGCCGTTTTCCATGAATATTATCTTATCAGCGTTCTTTATCGTGTACAAACGGTGAGCGATAATGAAAGTGGTGCGCCCTTTCATGAGCCGCTCCATAGCATGGGTGATCATTGCCTCGGTTCGGGTGTCCACCTGCGATGTCGCCTCGTCGAGGATAAGTATTTTCGGATCCGAAATCACCGCGCGGGCTATTGTGAGAAGCTGCTTTTCGCCCACTGAAAGCGCCGAATTTTCATCTGATAAATGCGTTTCATATCCGTTCGGAAGTTTTTCTATAAAATAATCACACTGTACGGTCTTCGCGGCTTCAGCAACGTCATCCGCGGATGCCGAGAGCTTGCCGTATGCTATATTTTCACTCACTGTTCCGTCGAATATCCATGTATCCTGAAGAACCATTCCGAAAGCGCTGCGAAGCTCCTCTTTTGAGAGCTCATACGCGTCAATGCCGTCAATGTATATATGACCGGACCAAATATCATAAAATCGCATAAGAAGATTTATGAGAGTTGTCTTGCCCGCTCCGGAGGGGCCGACAATGGCGACAGTCATGCCCGGTTCGGCCGTGAAGGATACATCCTCCATAAGCGGGGCTCCCTTTTCATAGCCGAAGCGGACGTTTTCAAACTTTATCTCACCTTTCAATTCGGCAGGAAGAGATTTTGTCGGATTTTCCGCCGGTTCATCCTCCTCGTCGAGCAGTTCGAATATTCTTTCCGCTGACGAAAGAGAGGTTTGGATATTGTTCATGGAGCTTGAGAGCTGCGAAAGCGGAGTTCCCACCATGTTTCCGTAAAACAGGAAGGCTGTGAATTCACCTAAAGTAAGATTTCCGTGTATCATCAAAAGTCCGCCCACAACGCAAAGCGCCACATATGAGATGTTTGTCAGAATTCCGCTTATCGGGAGAGAGAAACCCGATAAAAACCGCGACTTCACATATGTGCGGTAAAAATTATCGTTAAGTTTTTTAAATTTTTTTGCCTTTTCCTCCTCGCAGGTGTACGCTTTTACGACTGTGTGGTTGGAATAGGTGTCGGACACCTCCTCGGTCAGTCTGCCGAGCGCCGCGTTCATTTGGCGGAACTGTTTTCCGGTAACTTGGGTTATGAAGCCTATCAGAAGCATATTGAGAGGAAGGGCGATCAGATAAATCAGGGCGAGCTCCCATTGCGTCACAAACATCATGATAATCACGCCCACGAGCAGCACCGCCTGACCTATTAATGACGAGGCTGTGGATTCAAGTCCGTTTGACATATTGAGCATATCCACGGTCGCCCTTGACAAAACATCGCCCGTCGCGTGGGTGTCCATATAGTTTATTGGAACACTGTTGAGCTTTTTTTCAATACGGTTGCGGTAGCGCTTTGAAAGTCCTTGGGAAATGCGTATTATTTGTTTGTTGACAAAACCGTCCGAGCCGCATCCGACAAAATACAGCACAGCAAGAATAACGCTGTTTTTATATATAAAGCTTAGTCCCGAAACAAACCCGTTTCCGAATGAGTTTTGTAAAAAATCCACCATTCGCTGCGTGATAACGGGCGCCGCCGTCAGACAGCATTTTGATATCGCAATGATTATAAAGGCGGCGATAAAACGAAATCTATTTTTTCCCATGTCCGAAAAAAGCCGTTTTATAATAACCGAGTAGGAATACTTTTTTTTGTTTCCGTTATCGGGCTTAATGCTTTTTTTGGTCTTTTTCATTTTTCCTCACCGCTCCTTTCCGCGTCGTCACCGTGATCGAGATAATACTGCGTCTCGTAAATCTCGCGATACGCCTTGCAGCTTTCAAGCAGCTCTGCATGAGTGCCTGTGCCGACAATACGTCCTTTTTCCAAAACGATTATCTTATCCGCATCCATAATGGTGCTGATTTTCTGCGCGACCATGAGCACGGTCTTACCCTTGAGTTTTTCGCGTATCCGCCCGCGGGCGGCGCTTTCCGTTTTCGCGTCCAGCGCGGAAAACGTATCGTCAAAGATGTATATTTCAGCATCTCTGGCAACCGAGCGGGCAAGGGACAGCCTTTGCCGCTGTCCGCCCGAGAGGTTCGTTCCGCCGGGACTCATCACGGTGTCAAATCCGTCGGGCAGCTCGTCGATGATCTCGCTGAAGCACGCCGCGTCGCAGGCGGATCTGATCTGCTCGTCCGTCATACTCTCGTCAAAAACGTGGATATTGTTTTTGACCGTATCGCGAAAAATCTGCGCGCGCTGTGTGGCATAAGACATTTTGCTCCGAAGATCTGAGGGATCATATTTGCCGACGGGAATACCGTCAATCAAAACCTCGCCGAAGGTGGGGCGGTAAAGTCCCTGAACCAAATTCATTATCGTCGTCTTGCCGCTGCCGGTCGCGCCGATGAACGCCGCCGTCTGTCCGCGCTCTATTTTAAAGGAAACATTGGCAATTACATCCGTGGCGCCCGCATAACCGAAAATAACATTTCTCATTTCAACGGCGGGGGCTCCGCTGATTTGTGATGATTTTGCGGAGCCGCTTCCCTCTGCGGCGGATTTGTATTCAAGCAGCTCGTTGATCCGCGCGCCTGACACAGCCGCCTTGGGGAGCATATTGACCAAAACCGGAACTATTGCCAGCGTGGCGATAAAATATGAAATATATTGGAATATCAGGATCAGATCGCTGATCTGCGCCATGCCAGAACGAAGCTGCGTCGAGCCGACAAGATAGATCACGACCACTACCCAGTTCATTATAATAAGCGAGACGGGCGAGAGGAAATTTATTTTGCTGTTGGCGAGTATCGCCGCGTCGAACGCTTCCTGATCGGCGTCGAACATTTTATTTTCTTCCGTTTTCTGGTTGCCGAAGGCTCGTATCGGACGAACGCCTGTCAGCTTTTCCTTAAATAATGCGTTTAATCGGTCGTTCTTTTCCTGAAGCTTGTCAAAATATTGTTTGGACTTCGCTCCGTTATAGATCATATATATTACCGTCAAAGCGAAAGATACAAACAAAATCCAGAACATCACAATATTGATGCGGAAAATCAAAATCAGCAGGAAAATAACGACGATAGGAACCAACATACTGCTCCGCATTAGATTGATCAACAGAATACGCAGCTGGGTTATATCCGACATTGTCCGTGTGAGCAGCGTGGACTCTCCGAAGTGGGCGAAATCCTGAGATGAAAACGAGATCACCTTGTGATAGCAATCGTTTCTTAGCCTGCATGTGAAACCGGCCGTTATCCTCGCCGAAAGGTATGACGTAATCAGCGTGACAACACCTATGGCAATCGTTATCAGCAGCATTCTTCCTCCCGACTGCCATATGAAAGCCATATCCCCGCGGGCAACGCCCTGATCAAGGATACGCTTGGATTCGGGGAGGAAAAGCGCCGTCTGAATAAAAGTCGAAACGGCAAGAAAAAATATATTACCGAATAATTCCAATTTAAAATCCTTAAGATATTTTTTTAATAGTCGTAACATAATTTCACTCCAATAATTCCGCAACAGTGAGCTTTGACGGGTCTTCAGCGTCAAGCAGCTTTTGTGCGATCTCAACAAAAGCGTCGGTGAACTCCTTGATGCGCTCTTCGCTGTAATATCTTTTTGAATACTGGCAAAACGGCTGAGCGCCCATCGGCGTTTCAACCATGAGTGTCACAAATCTCCGCAGCGGAACTGTGCTTCCTTCTGCCATATCACTGAGATTCTGAACCGACGAAAGCCCCAATTCGGCCAAAGCTCCTCCGTTCGTGATCGATGCTGTTTCATAAATGCACAGGACGGAGTCGTCAACAAAAACACTTGTCCGTTGAGCGATCCATTCGCAGCCGCAATTCGCAATTCCGTCCGCCATCTGCTGTCTGACAGAGTCGCATATATCGGCAAACGTGTGAAGCTTGCCAAGCCGCAATCCCAAAGGCAGCGAGTGGATCACCAATCCCGCTGCCGAGCGCTTTTGCTCGTCAACGCGATAATGAAAAATCCATTCCACCATAATATCTGTCTTTTTGTTGCACTTACTCATGGCGAGAGCGACGATCACGTTAAATAAATTACTTCTTGAAAATCCTGTCTTTTTCTCGAATTGCTCAAACTGCTCTATCGCAATCCCGAAATTCGGAACGCCCATGCCCGTAATATTTGCTCCGCTCGCCTTATCCGGCTCCAAAGTATTGCTCCAATCAACTTCTCCGTAAACGCGCTCAAAATAGTCTGTTTCCCTTGCGTATTCATCTGTTTGGCGAAAATCGGCTTTTTCGGCAAGATAGCTGTAAAACGTGTCCTGTATCGGCTCTTCGCCCATACCGATACGAGCCATGTTCGCCAAAAATACCTGAAGACCCGTGCCGTCTATCAAACAGTGATGTATATCAATAAACAGATACGAACGCTTTTCGGTTTGGAAAATGCGCGCCGTAAACAGAGGCTTATTAAGCAGAGCCGTGATCTTCACCAAATTCGGGCGCAGCTTCTTAAATTCCTCCTCGGTAATATGCTCGACTTCAACGACCGGGCACAGCTCCGGCACATAACGCTGCTGAAGATCGCAATCTTCATTAAATTCGTATATCGTGGAGCAAAACGGGTGGACGCGTATTGTCTTGTTCAGAATATCACAAAGCCATTCAGTTTTGGAAACATCTTCAAGTGTAAAAAAACTCGTAATATTCATCATTATTGCCGTTGGGTAGGAGAGTTGCCAATCGAACATCGCAAGTTGCATTCCCGTAAGAGGCTGCGGATGCCTACGCGCTTCGGCTTCTATCTCTTCGGGCGTGCGCAAAGTTTTTTCCTTCATGCGCTCCAGATAAATTTCAGCTATTTTCGCCGCTGTGCAGCCCTTGAAAATATCCATCGCGCTGAAATCTTCCAAATCGGCCTCAACAAGCACCTGCATCGAGCTCAGCGAGTCGCCGCCGAGCTGATAAAAGTCATCGTTCCTGCCGACACGCTCGCGTTTGAGAACTTTGGCAAACGCGTCGCAAAGACGTTTTTCAACATCGTTTTCCGGAGCGGCGTATTCCGTCTCATAAAACTCTTTCTGCGGCTGAGGAAGCGCGCGGCGGTTCAGCTTTCCGTTCGGAAGCAGAGGCACGTTCTCGATCCGGATATAATAAGACGGAATCATGTAATACGGCAGCGATTTTTCAAGCTCCGCCCTGAGCTCCTCTTCGCTCATGGGCAGCTCATCGTTATAGTAAAGGCACAAATAAGACTGATTCGGCGCCTCAAAGCCCCTAACTGCGCACCA
>CANQKP010000126.1 GCA_947624495.1 uncultured Monoglobus sp.
CATGAAGACCCGCCGCAAAGCAATTCTTGAAGCTGTACAGCGTTATGGTGTTTTAGAGCCTATAAGCGAGGACCTGACCGAACTCGGATTTGAGAAAATGGATACCGCCAAATCGGCCGCCGCTTTCTTAAAGGCAAGGGAGACGCTTGAAAATGCGCTTGAGGTTTTAAGCAGGTATTCGCCCGAAAAGACCCCTATGCTTGCCATGCTCAGCGGTAAGAAGCTGCTTAGCGTTCAGCAGTACTACAATACGGTCGATGACGCTGACAGGTGCCTTGATATTGCCAAGGAACTGAATAACCTTTCGAAACAAAACTATGAGCTGGAAGCTGATATTGCTAAATGTGAAAACGCAATTACGTCGCTTGAGCCGTGGATGAATTTGGATATTCCCATGGAGTTTAGAGGCACAAAAAAGACCTGCGCTCTCGTGGGCACATTCGCTGAACAGCTTGATTTGGCTGATATTCTTAAGTCGTATAACGCCGCTCTTTCGGAGGCGGGCAAGGCGGATGATCCGATGTACGCTGTTGACGTGAATGTTCTTCATGCGGAAACAGCATTCACAAACGTGTGCGTGTTCTGCCGCAAGGAAAAGCGGAACGAGATCGAAGGATTTTTAAGAAACGCGGGATTTGCCCGTCCCTCATACGTTACTTCCAAGCAGCCTCTTGAGGAAAAGAAAGAGCTTGAGGCGAGGATCAGGGATGACAAAGCTCTTACCGAAAAGAATACCAAGCGAATAAACGTTCAGTCAAAGCA
Organism: uncultured Monoglobus sp.; assembly: GCA_947624495.1. GTDB lineage: Bacteria > Bacillota > Clostridia > Monoglobales > Monoglobaceae > Monoglobus. The sequence goes on from CANQKP010000126.1 coordinate 763, forward strand.
CAGAAATTTGCTTAAATTCATGATAGATTATTATACCATGAGGATCGAAAAGTATGAAACTCTGGGTGATACCAATCAGCGCAGAAAATTCTTTGTTATATACGGCTACGTTCCGGAAAAGTACTGTGCGAGACTTCAGGAAGAGCTTACGCGCAAGTATGATGCGGCGGTAGATATTTATGATGTGCAGGACGATGAGGAAGCTCCCGTTATGCTGAAGAACAATCCGTTTTCGGCTCCGGTTGAATCTGTGCTTGAGACTTACAGTATGCCCGGAAAGTTTGAGATCGATCCGACATTTATAATGTCGCTGTTCTACTATTTCCTGTTCGGACTCATGCTGTCGGACGCGGGATACGGTCTGTTGATGATAGTGGGCTGTGCGTTCCTGATACTGCGGTTCAGCGATATGCCGCCGGGTACCAAAAAGGCGCTTAAAATGTTCTTCTGGTGCGGCATTTCCACATTTGTTTGGGGAGTGCTGTTCGGCGGATTTTTCGGGGACGCGATACCGGTTATTTCAAGAACATTCTTCGGGAAAGAGGTTTCGGTGCCTGCGCTGTGGTTTGAGCCGATAAAAGACCCTATGCGTATGCTGATATTCTCGTTCGCTGTGGGAATTATCCATCTCTTTGCGGGACTTGGAATAAAGTTTTATCAAATGGCAAAGACCGGAGATATAAAGGGCGCGATATACGATGTAGTGTTCTGGTATCTTCTGGTCGGCGGCGGTATCGTATACCTGATGTCAATGCAGATGTTTGTTGATATGACGGGGCTTGGATTTAAGCTGCCCGCTTCGGCAGGAACGGCGGCGGCTGTTTGCGCCGGAATTGGCGCGCTCGGCATTATACTGTTTGCCGGACGCTCCTCAAGAAATCCCGGCAAGAGAGTCGCCAAGGGTCTTTATGAACTCTACGGCGTGACGAGTTATCTAAGCGACATATTGTCATACTCGCGTTTGCTGGCTTTAGGTCTTGCCACCGGCGTTATAGCCCAGGTGTTCAACCAGATGGGCAGTATGTTCGGAGGCGGAGTCGTCGGCGTGATCTGCTTTACGCTGGTATTTGTTGTCGGACACGCGCTTAATATGGCGATAAACCTGCTGGGCGCGTATGTACACACAAACAGACTTCAGTTTGTGGAATTCTTTGGGAAATTTTATGAAGGCGGCGGCAAAAAATTCAATCCATTTGCCGCCAATACAAAATATTATAAATTCAAGGAGGAAAATTGAAATGGAAAATTTGGGAATTGTATTTGCATTGACCGGTGCGGCTTTGGCTGCTCTTATGGCAGGAATCGGTTCGGCTATCGGCGTAGGTATGGCAGGCGAGGCAGCCGCGGGAGTTGTTACGGAAGACCCAAATAAGTTCGGTAAGGTTCTTATTCTTCAGCTTTTGCCGGGTACACAGGGAATTTACGGTCTGCTTATTGCTTTCATCACTCTGTCGCAAATTGGTATACTGGGCGGCAGCGCCGACATATCTGTGGCTAAAGGTCTGCTTTACTTGGCGGCTTGTCTGCCTATGGCGTTTGTCGGACTGTGGTCCGCAAGGAGACAGGCGAGAGCGGCTGTTTCCGGTATCCAGCTCGTTGCCAAGCGTCCCGATCAGATGGGTAAGTCAATGATATTTGCAGCCATGGTTGAGACCTATGCTATTCTGGCGCTGCTTATCTCGATCCTTTCAATTACCGGTATTGCCGGACTTAACATATAACCGAATTAAAAGGATAGATAGCGCTTGCGGATCTCCGGAAGGCTCCGGAACCGTGACAAAGGAGAGTGAAGGATATGCAAAATCAAGTTGGAGGACTTGACGTTATATTAAATCAGATTGACGCCGAAGCCCGCGAAGCAGTCTCTAAGATCGAAGGCAAGGCAAAGCTTGAGTCTGATAAACTTATTGCTGTCGCTCAGGCGGAGGCTGACAAGATAACCAGCGCCGCGAGATCGGATGCCGAAAAGACGTACAAATCGGCGCTTGAGCGGGAAAAGAACGCTATCGAGCATGAGCGCAGTCAGAGACTTCTGGCGGAAAAGCAGAGAATGCTCGACAGCATGATTTCAGACTCGGTCGAAGAGATTAAAAATTTAGGCGATAAGGAATATTTTGAGTTCTTATCGGCGTTGGTAAAGAAATATGTCAAAAAGGATCCCGGCAGAATACTGCTGTCCGTTAAGGACATGGACAGAATGACAGATGAGTTTTCCGGTTTGCTGAAAAGCAGTTATCCGCAGCTTAAGACAGAGGCGTCGGATATCGTGCAGTCGGGATTTATCGCGGCTTATGACGGGATCGATATTGAGGAAAACTGCACTATCGATGAACTTGTTGAAGCCGAGACTGACAATATTAAGGAAAAGGTTTTTGAATGTCTGTTCAAATAATCGGGAGGTGATTTTGTGGCTGAGCAATACACATATGCGGTATCGAGAATTCATGCCAGAGAAATGGATCTGCTTACAGGCGCGGATATGGAACAGCTGTTGCAGTGTTCGGATTTTCGGGAAGCAATGCGGTATCTTGCCGGCAAAGGCTACGGAAACGGCGAGGAGTATTCGGATACAGAACTTATGTTAAAGGATGAGACTGATAAGATGTGGTCGCTTATATCCGAGCTTATACCCGACAGCCGACCTTTTGAAACATTGCTGAGACAGACTGACTTCCATAATCTGAAGGCGGCGATCAAAGCCGTTTATACGTCGGAGAATGCCGAGGATTATTTCATGGGCGGCGGAAGTGTTGAACCTGATCTGATCTTGGAAGCCGTGAAGCTGAATAAGTACGGCGCATTACCCGATTTTTTGGCTGACGCAGCGGCACAGGCAACAGAAAGCTTCATGAAAACCGGCGACGGGCAGGAGTGTGACATATGCATTGACAGAGCCTGTCTTGAGACGATACTCAAAGAGGGCAAAGAGTCCGGCGTTGAAATCATCAAGGACTATGCAGAGCTTCTTGCCGCGCTTACCGATATTAAAATTGCCGTGCGTTCGGCATTGACCGGCAAAAATAAAGCGTTTGCGCGTCGGGCTATGGCGGACTGCAATTCAATTGATGCGGACGCGCTTTCGGACGCCGCCTCGAAAAATATTGGCGAGGTGTACAAGTATCTTGAACACACCGATTATCGGGACGCTGCCGAGGCGCTCAAGGTTTCAATGTCCGAATTTGAAAAGTGGTCGGATAACAGGATAATGGAGCTTATCAAGACACAAAAGTCAAACCCGTTTACAATTGCGCCGGTGTTCGCTTATATACTTGGCAAACAAAGCGAGATCAAAGCGGTCAGGATCGTACTTTCCGGTAAAAAGGATGATCTTGATACCGAACTTGTCAGAGAAAGGATACGTGATTTGTATGTATAGTATTGCGGTGCTTGGAGACAGGGACAGCATAGCGGGCTTTGGCGCGCTGGGTCTTGACACTTACTTTGCCGATGAACAGTCAAAGTGCAGAAAACTGTTTAAACAGCTCGCTTCAAGCGGCAGATATGCAGTGATATATATTACCGAAAAGGCGGCTGAATATGTCAGTGATGAAATAGAGAAATATTCCGAGAGTATGATACCGGCAGTGATAGCCATTCCAGGAGTTTCGGGAAATACCGGACGCGGAATTCGTCAGGTAAAACGCTCGGTTGAGAAGGCTGTCGGATCGGATATAATATTTAATGATTAGCTAAAACAATTTTGATTTTTAGGATGTGATAAATATGGCGAAAGGAATAATTAAAAAGGTCGCCGGACCTTTGGTAGTCGCCGAGGGTATGCGCGAGTGCAATATGTATGACGTAGTGCGTGTAGGTGAGCAGCACCTTATCGGCGAAATCATCGAAATGCACGGCGACAGAGCTTCGGTTCAGGTCTATGAGGAGACTTCAGGACTTGGTCCCGGAACTCCGGTTGAGACCACCGGTATGCCGCTCAGCGTTGAGCTTGGACCCGGACTTATAGGCAGTATTTTTGACGGTATCCAGAGACCGCTTGACGATATTATGAAGATTGCGGGCAATAATCTGCGCCGCGGCGTTGAGGTACCGTCGCTTAAGCGCGACAAGACCTGGAGCTTTGAGGCGGCAGCCAAAAAGGGCGATAAGGTGACGGGCGGCGACATTTTGGGAACTGTCGCCGAGACCGAAGTCGTTACGCAAAAAATTATGGTCCCGCCCGGAATTTCCGGCACTATTAAGTCGATATCCTCCGTAAGCTGCAAGGTTGACGAGACTATCGCTGTGATAGAGACCGAAAACGGCGATGAGAATATTACTCTTATGCAGAAGTGGCCGGTGCGCAGGGGCAGACCTTACACCGAGAAACTTCCGCCCAAAATGCCGCTGGTTACGGGTCAAAGAGTTATCGACACAATGTTCCCGATTGCCAAGGGCGGCGTCGCCGCTGTTCCCGGTCCGTTTGGAAGCGGCAAAACTGTGGTTCAGCATCAGCTTGCAAAATGGGCTGACGCGGATATCGTTGTGTATATCGGCTGCGGCGAGCGCGGAAACGAGATGACAGACGTTTTGAACGAATTTCCGGAGCTGGTCGACCCGAAAACCGGAAAATCCCTTATGGAAAGAACGGTGCTTATAGCAAACACCTCGGATATGCCTGTTGCTGCCCGCGAGGCATCGATTTACACAGGCATTACAATCGCGGAGTATTTCCGCGACATGGGATATTCCGTTGCTCTTATGGAGGACTCTACGACACGTTGGGCTGAAGC
>CANQKP010000127.1 GCA_947624495.1 uncultured Monoglobus sp.
GATTACGATATGTTCTTTGTGCTGAACGAGCGCAGAATGCTGACCCGCGACTTTGACGGCGCGTTCGGGGTCTTTTCGGACATTGCTCGCGCTTCGCGTCTGAACTTTACAGGGGTCGTGAACAACACCCACCTTATGAGCTGCACCGACCGCGAGGTCATTACGGGCGGCGAGAAATTAGCGGAGGAATTTTCGGAAAAAACTGGATTGCCGGTCGTATGCACCTGCGTGAGCCGAAAACTGGTCGAGGCTTCGGGCGGCATAGACGGCTTAAAGTACGAATTATTCCCGATAGACCTGTTTGTGGGTCCGGGTTTTAATAAATAATGACAAGCAAATCTAAAGCGAAAGAGGGAGAATAAATGGCTAAAGTTATGATAAACCAGGAGCGGTGCAAGGGCTGCGGACTGTGTACGTCGGTCTGCCCCAAAAAGATAATCGTCACAGATTTGGAGACGCTTAACGACAAAGGCTACCGCCCCGCAAAGGTTACCGAGCCGGATAAGTGTATCGGATGCGCGTTCTGCGCAACGATCTGTCCGGATTGCGTTATAACCATATACAAGTAAGAAAGGAGACAAAATATGTCAAAAGTTTTAATGAAAGGCAACGAGGCTTTGGCAGAAGCGGCTATGCGCTGCGGATGCAGGTTTTTCTTTGGATACCCCATTACGCCCCAGACCGAGCTTGCCGCATATATGGCTAAAAAGATGCAGAAGAACGGCGGTACCTTCCTCCAGGCAGAGAGCGAGGTCGCTGCGATCAATATGGTATACGGTGCGGCAGGAGCCGGCGCGAGGGTCATGACCTCGTCCTCAAGCCCCGGCATAAGCCTTAAGCAGGAGGGTATTTCGTACATAGCTGGCGCCGACCTGCCCTGTCTCGTGGTCAATATAGTCCGCGGCGGTCCGGGTCTCGGCGGAATTCAGCCGGCGCAGTCCGACTACTTCCAGGCAACCAAGGGCGGCGGTCACGGAGACTATCATCTGCTGGTTTTCGCTCCCTCGTCTGTGCAGGAGCTGGCGGACATGACCTCGCGTGCCTTCGATAAGGCTGACGAATACAGAATGCCCGCGATGATAATGGGCGACGGTATGCTGGGTCAGATGATGGAGCCGGTAGAGTTCAAGGAGTTCGCGGACCCCGCGAGTCTGCCCGCAAAGCCGTGGGCGACCACCGGAACCGGAATGAAGCGCAAAAAGAACATAATCAACTCGCTTTACCTCACACCGGAGGAGCTTGAAAACCTGTGCGTTGAGCGCGAGAAGAGATATGACAAGATAAGAGCGACAGAGTACCTCTATGAGGAAATAGACACTGAGGACGCGGACATCATAATTGCGGCGTATGGCACGATTGCGAGAGTTGCGATGTCGGCAGTGCAGCAGGCGAGAGAGATGGGTATCAAAGCCGGTCTTATCAGACCGATAACCCTGTGGCCGTTTCCGACCGAGGCGTTCGCAAAGCGCGCCGAGACAGCAAAGTGCTTTTTAAGCGTCGAGATGAGTATGGGTCAGATGGTTGAGGACGTCCGTCTTTCGGTAAACGGAAAGAAGCCGGTTTACTTCTACGGCAGGACCGGCGGAATGGTGCCGGAGCAGGACGCGATCGTTGCGGAAATTGAAAAGTGTCTTAAAAATTCGTAGTCAGGAGATGAACTAATATATGGAAAAAATATTTGACAGACCTCATTCCTTAAGCGACTTTGTGCTGTCTTACTGCCCCGGCTGCACACACGGAGTTATAAACCGTCTGGTCGCCGAGGTCGTGGACGAGATGGGTCTTGAGGGCAAAACCGTCGGCGTGTGTCCGGTCGGATGCAGTGTTACGGCGTATAACTTCTTTGAGTTTGATATGCAGGAGGCAGCGCACGGCAGAGCGCCGGCGGTCGCCACGGGAATAAAGCGTGTTCACCCCGAAAATCTGGTGTTCACATATCAGGGCGACGGCGACTTGGCAGCGATAGGAACTGCGGAGACGGTCCATGCCGCGGCGAGAGCCGAGAATATTTCGATAATTTTTGTAAACAACACGATCTACGGAATGACCGGCGGTCAGATGGCGCCCACTTCGCTTGTGGGTCAGGTGACCCAGACAACGCCGTACGGCAGAAAGGTGGAAAATCAGGGTTACCCGATCCATGTTGCGGAGATGATCTCGACACTCAGGGGTGCCTGCTATGTGGAGCGCGTGTCGGTCGACAGCGTACCCAACATCAAAAAGACCAAGGCGGCTATCCGCAAGGCGTTCGAGTGCCAGATGGCGGGAAAGGGCTTCTCGCTGGTAGAGGTTCTCTCCACCTGCCCGACCAACTGGGGAATGTCTCCGGTCGAAGCGCTTGAGAGGATCCGTACCGAAATGATGCCCGAATTCCCCTTGGGCGTTTACAAAGACTGTACCGAAACCGGAGGTGTCAGATAATGTATGAGCAGATCATAATAGCGGGCTTCGGCGGACAGGGAGTGCTGTTTGCCGGCAAGATTTTGGCGTATATGGGAATGGACACGGGCAAGGAGCTGTCGTGGCTGCCGTCCTATGGTCCCGAAATGCGCGGCGGCACCTGCAATTGCAGCGTTATCATCGCGGACACTCAGATCGGTTCGCCTATCATCCAGCGTCCCGACGCGCTGATCGTTATGAACAAGCCGTCGCTTGAAAAGTTTGCCGACTCGGTGAGACCCGGAGGAGTCATTGTGCTTGACAGTTCGCTTATCGACTCCAAAGTGGAGCGGGACGATGTTACCGTTATATACATCCCTGCGATGAAGATCGCGGAGCAGGCGGGAGCCGGAACTTTGGGCAACATGGTAATGGCTGGCGCTTACATGAAGGCGAGAGACGATATGTTTAAAGTTGACGATCTGTATAAGAGCGTCAGGGAGCATACCCCGGCAAAGAGAGCGGGACTCGCCGAAAAGAATATAGAGCTTATAAAGGCGGGATACGAATTTAAGCAATGCTGATTTCTGTTTCGGATCTAAACAAAAGCTTTGGCGAAAACGAAATACTTAAAAATATTAATCTGACCATAGAGGACAACTGCCGCTATGGTCTTATTGGCGTTAACGGAGCCGGAAAATCAACTCTGCTCGGCATAATTATGGGCGAGCTTGACTACGACTCCGGAGAGCTTTACAGAGCGCCGGGGCTGACCGTTGGATACCTGAAGCAGAACAGCGGTCTTGACCGAGGCTCCACAATAATCCGCGAGATGCGCGGAGTGTTCTCCGACCTTCTTAAAACCGAGGATGAGATGCGCCGCCTTGAGGAGAAGATGCAGGGAGCCGCCGCGCATGACACTGTCGGGTACAGGAGCCTGATGAGCGAATACTCGAAAAAGCAGGCGTACTTCGAGAGCCGCGACGGGTATAATATCGATGTCAGGATCAAAACGGTACTGAACGGCATGGGGTTTTCCGATAAGGACTTAGACGCCGAGATAAGCACGCTTTCGGGCGGTGAAAAGACACGGCTCGCAATAGCCGCGCTGCTGCTTCGGGAGCCTAAGCTGCTGATTTTGGACGAGCCGACAAACCACCTGGATTTCAAAACGCTGGACTGGCTCGAAAACTATCTTGTAAACGATTATAAGGGCGCTTTGCTTATTGTGAGCCATGACCGCTACTTTTTGGACGTTACTGTCGATAATATGTTTGAGCTTGAGCGGCGGAAGCTCTACAGCTACAAGGGCGGCTACTCGAAATATGTACAGCTCAGAGCCGAGCGGATCGCGCAGTGGCAGAAGGAGTACGACGCGCAGCAGCAGGAGATAGAAAAGCTGCAAACTTATGTTGAGAAAAACATAACCCGCGCTTCCACATCTGCCGGCGCAAAGTCAAGAGTAAAGGCGCTTGAGAATATGGAGATCATTGAAAAGCCGGACTCTGCGATAAAGCCCATAAAGCTCAAATTTGAAATAACCAAGGAGCCGTATAAGGACGTTCTCACAGTCAGCGGTCTTGACGTTTCCGTGGGCGAGCCGCCCAGGACACTTTGCGGCGGCATAGACTTTTCGCTGAGGCGCGGCGAGAAGGTCGCGCTTATCGGAGACAACGGAATAGGGAAATCCTCGTTTTTAAAGACTGTTCTTGGGCTTAATCCACATGAGCGCGGCGAGGTCGTGTGGGGACGCAATACCACGGTCAGCTACTACGAGCAGGAGAACCTTAACCTTGATCAGGACAAGATAGCGATAGACGAGCTGTGGGACAGGTTTCCGAGAATTCCGGAGGCGAGGATACGCGGCGTTTTGGGCAGTGTCCGCCTTAGCCGTGACGATGTGTACAAACCGGTCAGGGTTATCAGCGGCGGAGAGCGGGCGAAGCTGGCTTTCTGCATTATTATGCTGGAAAAGTCCAACGTCATTCTGTTTGATGAGCCTACCAATCACTTGGATCTTCCTTCAAAAGAGGTTCTGGAGCAGGCGATGAACGATTATCCGGGTACGCTGTTATTTGTGTCTCACGACAGGTACTTGCTGAACAAGGTGCCTACTAAGATCGTTGAAATGACAGCGGACGGCATGACGGTATATGACGGAAATTTTGAATATTATAAGTCACGCAGGGAATGGCTCCGACAGAGAGCGGCGGAGCAGAGGGCGGAACAGGCGCCCAAGCTCTCGCCAAACCCGAAAAGCTCCGGCGGCGGTCACCGTTCAAAGGATGAGCGCCGTGCCGAGGCGCAGCGCAAGCAGAGAATAGCCGAACTGGAAAAACTGATTGCCGAGACCGAGGCGCGGATCTCGGAGCTTGAACAAGACATGACAAAGGAGGAGGTATTCTCCGACTATGTTGTTATGAACGAAAAGACCGCCGAGCTTCAGCAGAGAAACAGCGATCTTGAAAAATACTATTCCGAATGGGAGACGATAGCGTGATTTTTAGGAATTGCTTCCGAAAACCTATTGACAAACGTGTTTTTCGGAATATATCTCTATATCACGGACAGCACCCAAAGCAGAGCGAAGCCGGGAAGCCCGAACACGCCGACAGTCACCGCGTTGAACGGATTAAGCGGAAGCAGGATGCCGAATTTTCTGAATATAAGATTAAACGCAAACAGAGCGGCAACGCCCAGTATGCAGCTTAATAAAAACCTGAAAGCCCAGCCGATGGGCTTTTTTAACACCCTTGCAGCAAGCAGCAAAAGCGCGAGCCCGAACAGATATACAGTTATGCTCCTTAGATCAAATGACACTTAAATCAACTCCTCTTGTGTGATCGCCGATTATATATATTTAATTTATATGCTTGTTCGCCCCGTTTAATGATATAATTTAAACAGCGGCGACTTAACCAAATAAATATTGACTAACATATAAATTTGCGGTATAATAAACATATAGGAAGTGATACC
>CANQKP010000128.1 GCA_947624495.1 uncultured Monoglobus sp.
CTCCGGTGTCGGTGTTGCAGTCGGTTCCGGTGTAGGTGTAGCCGTGGGTTCCGGCGTAGGTGTAGCCGTGGGTTCCGGTGTAGGCGTAGCCGTGGGTTCCGGTGTAGGCGTAGCCGTGGGTTCCGCGGTAGGCGTAGCCGTGGGTTCCGGCGTAGGTGTAGCCGTGGGTTCCGGTGTCGGCGTAGCGGTCGGCTTCGGTCTGGGCGTTGCAGTCGGCTCCGGTGTAGGCGTAGCCGTTGGCTCCGGAGTAGGTGTCACAGTCGGTTCCGCGGTAGGTGTAGCCGTGGGTTCCGGTGTCGGCGTAGCGGTCGGTTCCGGCGTCGGTGTCGCAGTCGGCTCCGGCGTAGGTGTAGCGGTCGGTTCCGGCGTCGGCGTAGCGGTAGGTTCCGCGGTAGGTGTAGCCGTGGGTTCTGCGGTAGGTGTCGCAGTCGGTTCCGGCGTAGGCGTTGTTGGCACATCCTTTATCACATACGGGTCGCTATCCTTGCCGGAACCGGATTCAAATTCAGCTGTATTCACCGCCAAGTAGAATGCGGGACGAACACCGTAAGAGCACACATAAGCGGCAGCGCCATCATATACCGCAGTGCCCGGTTGACTGAGAGCGCGGACCTTGTTGGTTTCGCGCATAGTGAAGGAATTATCGGCATACGGGGTGCGTAGCCAATAATACCATGTTGCCATTCCCTGAGTAGGACCTTTTTCACATTCATTGTTGGATCTGCATTCGTCGGTCGGTATACCCTTATAATATTCTTCACCTAAGGTATCTCTGTTTTCATACAAAGAATACAGCTGTTTAACGTCAAGCAGGAACATCTTATCGGTTATCTCTTCCGCATAAGCCGTATCGTAATTCGACGTTATTATCGGATAACCGGGCTTAAACCCGGTGGCGTACTCATGCAATTTGCTGCCGGATGTTTTTAAGCTTGTGTCGAACGGACCCAAAATGGATTTTTGCGTTACCTCTTTTATTGCGCCCAGTTCACCGGACTTAAAGTTTGTTAAAAATCCCGCCTCGTTGTCGTATGCGTTAGAGCCGTATGCAAGATTCTCTTTGCTTGGCGGATTGCCGCAGAGCCACGTTACATTTCCCGCAGACTCATCGGAATTCAGCCATGAGCGGATATTGCTGTCGCCCCAGTAATTTGAACCCCATGAGGTCCTGCCCTTGATGTTTCTCTTGTGTGAACCTGTTGATACAGAGCCTCTGGCGTCATACGCCTTAAGGCATATTATTTTATCCGACAGCATAAGCGGTCCGTTTTCGTCAATATTAACGCACCGCCACAATATAGGCTTATCATAGTATGTACCCATTTGCAAATAGTCGCCTATTTGTATATCCGCAGCCGCGCTTGCAAGTGTCGGCATAAACGACGCAAGCATTGCAAATACCAGCGTCAAGCTTAAAATTCGTTTTTTCATATTCTTAATTGTCCCTCCTGTAAAAATTTCCCCTTATTTTTAAGTTATATAAAATTTGAAACCTTTAAACTCCGTGCAAAGTTTAGTTATTTTATGTAATATTATTACCATATTATAGGTTCCATTCCATTTTTTTCCAGAAAATCGTTGCATTGCCTGAAATGACCGCAGCCGAAAAATCCGTTGTACGCCGAAAGCGGGCTGGGATGCGCCGCGGTCAGCACAAGGTGGTTTGGGTTGGTGATAAGCGTCTGCTTCTGCCGTGCGTTGGCGCCCCAAAGCATGAACACGATCGGCTCTGTACGCTCATTCAGCAGGGCTATTATCTTGTCGGTCAAAATCTCCCAGCCCATGCCGCGGTGGGAGTTAGCCATACCCGCCCGAACAGTCAGCGCCGTGTTCAGCAGCAAGACTCCCTGTTTAGCCCAGCGGGTAAGATCGCCGCTTTCGGGAGGCGGTGTTCCGTACTCGTCCAGGATCTCCTTGTAAATATTTTTAAGCGACGGCGGAGGCACAATTCCGGGCAGTACCGAAAAGCAGAGTCCGTGAGCTTGTCCGGGACCGTGATACGGGTCCTGACCCAAGATCACCGCTTTGACCTCGCCGTAGGGAGTGTATTTAAGCGCGTTGAATATATCGTACATATCCGGATATATTGTGCGGGTCCTGTACTCACGCGCGAGGAACGCCCTAAGCTTCAGATAATACTCCTTTTGGAACTCCCCGTCTAAAATTTCGTCCCAATCGTTTCCTATATTAACCATAAAAGTTCCCTCCATATATTTTTGCTTAAACAAAGCCCGCGTATTTTCTAATCGCTAATCACTAATTGCGTTGTTAGGATCCTGCGTTCGCGGAGCTGATGTGAAAATTGTGATACAACTATCTCCGCGTATTTTCTAATCGCTAATCGCTAGTTACTACGTTGCCATCGCTGCCAGCAGAGCAGCCTGAGCGGTCACCGAAACGGTGACAGGGTAGCTGATTATAACAAGATCGTCGAATTTTACAAAGTCATAAAAATCGCGTATTTTGAAGCTTATATTATTGCTGTCGAACTCTCCGTATGTCCCGCCGTTCCACATTCTGTAGTCGACCACATAAACTTCCTCGTAGCTGTTAAGCGCCCATACCGCGAACGCGTCGCCGAAGGACTCCTTGATTATGCATATTTTGCGACCGTTGTTTACGTTTGTTTTAAAAACCTCCATGGGGTAGTCTCCCTGAAGGAAGCAGCTGTAATTGCTTAGCCACGGATATATGGCAAGTACGTTTGATATGTAAGAGTTCATGAACGGGTCGCTGTAAGCTGCGCCGACGTATTCCGGCTTCGGATAGAAGAGCTGAAGCATATCCGGATTTTGTTCAAGCAGCTCCGCGCCTTCGGTGCCGGCGGTAAAGCCGCAAAGCGAGCCTTTGTAGCCGTATTTGTTTTCTGTTTGGAATTCGGTTAGAGGACTGATATCGTCTATGTTTTTGTTTGTTTTGGAGAACTCGGAGTAGGCGTAATATGCGCCGCGCTGAGTCCAATGATGGTCGGTGGAAAAGTAAATTTTCTCATCTGCGTGATCGGACAGCGTTCCGACGGCGTTCACAAGGTAAAGGTTGCTCAGCCTGCGCGACAGCAGACTGTCATAAAGCGAGGCTATGCCGCTTGTCTGGTCTGTGCGTTTATCCGAGGATGCGTAAAACTCTTGAGCGCTGGGTACGACCACGCTGTAAACATCAGCTTCGGGTACGCTTAAGGCGATGCTTGATACCGCGTCCGCGTAAGCACCGCTTGAATCGTCAAGGGCAATAGATTCCATACCGAGATTTTCGCTGCCGTTTGAAAACACGTTAACGCTGCCGAAATTGCCGAGGAAGTCGCTGCATCTGTAAGCGTCGGTCGCGGTCACGCCGTTTAGAGGGTTGATCGATGTGTTTTCGGCTTGACAAAGAATGACGGAAGGCTTTTCCCCATCAAGGCTTTCGGTATAACCAAAGGCTTCGGCAAAGGCTTCGGCGGGTACCAAAGCGCCTGTCTTTCCGTAGCAGGCTGCTGCGGGCATTTTTATCGGATGCCCAAGCTTTGTCATAATGTCGCTGCCGATTGTGAATTTGGTTTCTGCGGCGCCCAGCGTAACGGTGACCGTCTCGGAAGCATTGTCCCAGTCGGTGCCTGCTCCGATTGCCGAGGCTGCATCCCTGACCGGGATAAAAGCGCAGGTTTCGGTTAATACAGGCTGCTCGGACAGCGGTACCTCTTCGCCGTCGATAACAAGCCTGACGCTGTCATCCTTCGCCGAACTCTTGCCAAGCAATATCAGCAGAATAATGACCAACGCCGCAGCCGCTGCTATGGCGGCGGGTTTTAAATACTTTTTGTCAAACATAACTTGCTCCTTAATAATCCCTTATAACAATGCAAGTATAACACATATAGTTATATTTTACAAGTTTTTTTTAAGCCTGAGCCGAGATTTATACAATTGGTATCAATTTTTGAAATCGGAGAATTTTTCCGAAAAAGTTCTTGACAGGCTGAGTTCTTTGTGTTAATATATTATGCGTTAAGTAAAGCAGAAGTACCGCTTCTCCCCTCAGCTGACAGCGAAAGGGCAATAAAATTTGCGTTTTAATTTTATACGGCGGTGTACTTTTGTGCCCCGCATTTTTTGTGCGATTATTTTATGGGAGGTGTTTTGTATAGCTAAACAGGATTTGATGATTAACGACGAAATCAGGGACAAAGAGGTTCGTCTGATCGGTCCGGGCGGAGAGCAGCTTGGAATTGTGTCCGGCGCGAAGGCGCTGGCTGCCGCTGAGGAAAAGAACTTGGATCTGGTGAAGATAGCCCCGCAGGCAAAACCGCCGGTATGCAAGATCATGGATTACGGCAAGCACAAGTTTGAGCTTTCAAAGCGTGAGAAGGAAAACCGCAAAAATCAGAAAACCGTTGCTATTAAGGAAGTCCGCTTGAGTCCGAACATTGATGACCATGACTTTAATACCAAGCTTAAGGCAGGTATAAAGTTCCTTAAGAACGGCGACAAGGTCAAGGTTTCGGTCAGGTTCAGAGGTCGTGAAATCACTCATTCATCATTGGGACGCGATATGCTTATGAAGTTTAAGGAAGGAACCGCGGAATACGGCGACGTTGACAAGGGTCTCAAGATGGAGGGCAGAAATATGGCTATGTTTATCACACCCAAAAAGAAATAGTTTTGCATAATGTGCTTTAATTACGATTTTATTAAACGGAAGGAGAAAAGACAATGCCTAAGATTAAGACACACAGAGCTGCCGCTAAGCGCTTTAACATTACAAAGAACGGCAAGGTAAAAAGAGGCAAGGCTTACAGGAGCCACATCCTCAACAAGAAGAGCACCAAGAGAAAGAGAAAGCTCAGAAAGGGCGGATATCTCGCTAAGGCAAACGAGGCGACGATCAAGAGTATGATCCCTTACAAATAAGCCGTCTTGCGCGGATTATTAACCACATTATTTTGAGAAATAAGAAAGGAAAATTACTATGGCCAGAATAAAAGGCGCGGTAAAGACACGCGCAAGACGTAAGAGAATTTTAAAGCTTGCCAAGGGCTACAGAGGCGCTAAGAGCAAGCTGTACAGAACAGCAAATCAGGCTGTTATGAAGTCTCTCGCTT
>CANQKP010000129.1 GCA_947624495.1 uncultured Monoglobus sp.
CAGGACGCGCACATGAACTGCCGCTTTTTTATGTTCCATTTCATAACGCCGCCGCAGTTCCGGCACTTGAAGCTTTTTATCTCCGGCTCTCTGTCCGGCGCGGCAGCACGGTTATTTTCGGCTTCGTTCACAATATCACCTCTAAGTTATCTAAACCTATAATCTATTCCGCTTTGCTTCATGATTGCATTAGCTGTAAATCTCGATTTAATTTTAGTATCGACCGTAATGTGACGGTTGTTTATAGGACTGAACCAAATATCATGATCGCCTTTACCATGTCTTACAAAAGTACAACTATGCTGTTTTAAAACGGCTCTAACCTTTTTTTCGTATTCAGCCATTACAAAGCAATCCTTTCATGTCTTTCAGAAAAGAATGAAAGCTTAAAAGAGCTATTCTTATCTCCGTTAAGTTCAAGTAGTTCAGGCGCTGCAAATCTCACTCTCTCAAGCAGCGCATCAAAAGAACCGCTCTCTAATACTAATCCTGGTATATCATCGCTTGTGGCAATCCATACCTTTGACTCATCATCCCAAATCATATTAATAGTATATTCCATATTAATTCCTCCAAATGGTATTGGATATTAACATATTATATGCTTTTGATAATTATTTTACTCAGTAATATCTTTATGAAGCTCCTGCAAAGACTTAACGCCGCCGGTCACGCCCTTGGTGGTCTTAAGTCCGTCAATCGCCGCCTTTGCCTCCGCCATGGTGGTAACATATGAAATTCTGCCCTTGATGACCGCTTTTCTGATATAGCTGTCGTCAGTGGCACCCTTTTTGTCAGTGGGGGTGTTGATGACAAGGTTGACGTCGCCGTTGGTGATTATATCAAGCACATTGGGTCTGCCTTCGCCAAGCTTTGCTACGATCTCGGCATCGACGCCGTTTTCGCGCAGAAGCTTGCCTGTACCCTCGGTTGCGACAATGTCAAAGCCGCAGTCTTTAAATCCCTGCGCGACCTCGATAAGCTCCGCCTTGTCGCGGTCATTTACGCTTATAAGCAGCTTGCCGCTTGTCGGGAACTTGATCTGCGTCGCCTCCTGCGCCTTGAGAAAGGCTTCGCCGAAAGTGGAAGCCATACCCAAAACCTCGCCCGTGGAGCGCATTTCGGGTCCGAGGACCGGATCAACCTCCTGGAACATATTGAAGGGGAACACTGCCTCCTTAACGCCGTAATGCGGGATCTTCTTTTCCTTAAGGTCGGGTACCGGAGACTTCGCGCCGGTCAGGGGCGCGGTGATGATCTCGGTCGCCAGCTGTACCATACGTATATTGCAAACCTTTGAAACCAGCGGCACGGTTCTTGACGCTCTCGGATTAGCCTCCAGAACGTAAACCTTGTCGTCCTCAATGGCGTACTGCATATTCATCAGTCCGCGGACATTCATCTCTCTTGCTATCTTTTGTGTGTATTCCTTTATCGTCTTAACGTGCTTTTCCGGTATATTCAGCGACGGCAGGATGCAGGCAGAGTCGCCGGAGTGAATTCCGGCAAGTTCAATATGCTCCATAACCGCCGGAACGAACACATTCTCGCCGTCGCTTATAGCGTCCGCCTCGCACTCTGTGGCGTGGTTCAGGAACCGGTCGATCAGTATGGGACGGTCGGGTGTAACGCCTACAGCCGCCGCCATATATACGCGCAGGCTTTCCTCGTCATGAACGACCTCCATGCCTCTGCCGCCCAGAACGTAAGACGGGCGTACCATGACGGGATATCCGATCTCCTTTGCAATAGCTATAGCCTCGTCAACATTCACCGCCATGCCGGACTGGGGCATGGGTATTCCGAGCTTATCCATCATCTCGCGGAACAAATCCCTGTCCTCGGCGAGATCTATCGTCTCCGGAGTGGTGCCCAAGATATTCACGCCGTTCTTCTTAAGCTCCGCCGCAAGGTTAAGAGGCGTCTGACCGCCGAACTGAGCTATAACGCCCACCGGCTTTTCCTTTTCGTGAATGCTCAGCACGTCCTCAAGGGTAAGCGGCTCAAAGTACAGCTTGTCGGATGTATCATAGTCGGTCGAGACCGTCTCCGGGTTGCAGTTGACTATTATCGTCTCAAACCCGAGCTTTTTAAGGGCTATCGCCGCATGAACGCAGCAGTAGTCAAACTCGATGCCCTGACCGATCCTGTTGGGACCGCCGCCCAGGATCATGATCTTGGGTTTGTCGGTATTAACGCGGCTTTCGTCCTTCATGTTATAGGACGAATAGTAGTAAGCCGAGTCCTCGGTTCCGCTGACATGAACGCCTTCCCACGCCTCGGTTATGCCGGCTTTCAGGCGCGCATTTCTGACGTCCGCCTCCGGAACGTCCAGCAGACCGCTCAAGTATTTGTCGGAAAAACCGTCCTTCTTTGCGGTCTCAAGCACGTCCGCGGGCGGAACGCTGCCTCTGTACCGCTTGAGGTTCTCCTCTTCCTCCACAAGCTCCTTCATCTGTTCGATAAAGTAATGCTTGATTTTCGTGATCTGGTATATCTCTTCGACATCCGCGCCCTTGCGCAGCGCCTCATACATTATAAACTGACGCTCGCTTGTCGGGGTCTTGAGCATCTTTAAGAGCTGTTCCTTGGTCTTTTCACCAAAATCCTTCGCTCCGCCCAAGCCGTACCTGCCTATCTCCAAACTGCGGATCGCTTTCTGAAAAGCTTCCTTATAGGTCTTGCCGATGCTCATAACCTCGCCGACCGCTCTCATCTGAGTGCCGAGCTTATCCTGAGCGCCCTTGAACTTTTCAAAAGCCCAGCGCGCGAACTTTATTACCACATAGTCGCCGTCCGGATAGTATTTGTCAAGGGTCCCGTACTTTCCGCACGGAATGTCGCTCAGATCAAGACCGGACGCCAGCATTGCCGAAACAAGAGCGATAGGGAAGCCGGTCGCCTTTGACGCAAGCGCCGATGAACGTGAGGTTCGGGGATTGATCTCTATAACAATGATCCTGCCGTCCTCAGGGTTCCTGGCAAACTGAACATTGGTTCCGCCGATCACCTGTATCGCCTCAACGATCTTGTACGCCTGACGCTGAAGCTCCGCCTGCACATCCTCCGGAATGGTCAGCATGGGAGCCGAGCAGAACGAGTCGCCCGTGTGAACACCCAGCGGATCTATATTCTCAATAAAGCAAACGGTTATCATATTTCCCGCCGCGTCGCGCACGACCTCCAGTTCAAGCTCCTCCCAGCCGAGAACAGACTCTTCGACCAGCACCTGTCCCACAAGGCTCGCCTGAAGTCCGCGCTCACAAACGACTTTAAGCTCCTCGGTGTTGTAAACCAGACCGCCGCCGGCGCCGCCCATAGTGTACGCCGGGCGCAGCACCACGGGATAGCCCAGCTTGTCGGCGATCTTAAGCGCCTCTTCAACACTGTAGGCGACTTCGCTTCGCGCCATCTCGATGCCTAAGCTGTTCATTGTGTTCTTGAACTCGATCCTGTCCTCGCCGCGGTCGATTGCATCGACCTGAACTCCGATTACCTGAACGCCATACTTGTCAAGTACGCCCGCCTTAGCCAGCTCGGAGCAGAGGTTCAGACCCGACTGACCGCCAAGATTAGGCAGCAGCGCGTCGGGACGCTCCTTTTCGATTATCTGAGTGAGCCGTTCAAGATTGAGAGGCTCAATGTATGTCACGTCCGCGGTCTCCGGATCCGTCATGATAGTGGCGGGGTTGGAATTTACCAGGACTATCTCATAGCCCAGCTTCTTAAGCGCCTTGCACGCCTGCGTGCCGGAATAGTCAAACTCGCACGCCTGTCCGATGATGATCGGACCGGAGCCGATTATAAGAACCTTATGTATGTCTTCGCGTTTTTTCATAGCTTTCTCCTTATATTTGCAAATTATTTAATTCCTATATCGTGTCTGAAATGTGCGTCCTTAAAGCTTATAAGCCCCACATAGCCGTAAGCCTTTTTGATCGCCTCGTCAAGATCCGCACCCGTCGCGGTAACGCCCAAAACTCTGCCGCCGTTTGTAAGGACGTCAGTGCCGCTGAGCTTTGTTCCGGCGTGGAACACTGTCGCGCCGAGGCTCTCAGCCTGTTTGATCCCGTCGATCCTGTATCCCTTTTTATAGGACCTCGGATATCCGCCGGACGCCATAACCACGCATACGCAGGCGTCGTCCGACCACTCGATCTCAATGTCATCAAGCCTCTCATCAATGACCGCGTCGAATATCTCGTAAAGATCGGTCTTAAGCCTCGGCAGCACGACCTGAGTCTCCGGGTCGCCGAAACGGCAGTTGTACTCGATAACTTTGACCCCGTCCGCAGTTTTCATAAGACCGAAGTACAGCACGCCCTTAAAGGTCCTGCCCTCGGCGTTCATCGCGTTCATTGTAGGGATAAAGATATTCTTCATGCACTCGTCCGCAACCTCGGCGGTATACACACGGCTGGGCGAAAACGTACCCATACCTCCGGTGTTTGGACCTTCGTCCCCGTCAAAGGCACGCTTATGGTCCTGTGCCGAAACCATCGGCTTTATCGTTTTTCCGTCGGTAAAAGCCAGCACGGAAATTTCGGGTCCGGTCAGGAACTCCTCGATAACCACCTTACCTCCTGCGGCGCCGAAGATCCTGTCGTCCATTATGTCGTGAACGGCAGTCTCTGCCTCGTCCATATCCGCCGCAAAGCTCAATGCGCTGCCAAGCTCCGCAACGGATACGTCCTCGTCCTCGTATTTTCCGCAGCCTGCAAGCAGCAGCAACGGCAGCAGTGTATAAATAAACCTTTTCATAAATTACCTCCCGACAATTTATCGCTTTTGCTCATATTTTTTGCCCTTGTGAAAAAAATATGTATACGACCGAAGCGGAGGTTAAGACGTTAATTTTTCGTTTCGTTAATATAAATGGGCTTGCACGAAAAAATGCAAGCCCTTTTTATATATTTATTTTGTACCGTATAAATGTTTGGCAGTTTTTGTCATGTAACACAATGTATAATTGTGTTACATCAAGTATGTGCTAAAGCATAGAATTTATGCGG
>CANQKP010000130.1 GCA_947624495.1 uncultured Monoglobus sp.
AGTAAGCACGGGAGTGATGCAGAGTCTTACATTTATTAAGAGAGACGATGG
Organism: uncultured Monoglobus sp.; assembly: GCA_947624495.1. Lineage (GTDB taxonomy): Bacteria > Bacillota > Clostridia > Monoglobales > Monoglobaceae > Monoglobus. Next base: position 52 of record CANQKP010000130.1, read on the forward strand.
AGCAACGCCCGACCCGAACGCAACGGAAGAGCCCGTGCCTGAGGAGACGGCTACACCTGCACCCGAAGCAACAGCAACACCCGCTCCCGAAGTGACGGCAACACCTGCACCTGAGGAAACAGCGACTCCCGAACCCACACTTGAGCCGGGAACAAAGCTGTATCAGTTTGAGGCAGGCAAAGTTGTTTCGTTTACCGGTACACCCGAAACAGCCGGAGCCGAGGCGGCAATGACAGTAACAGCGGCGGACGGAACGGCGGTTGAAACAACGGGATTGTCGTTCGTAATGCCCGCTCAGGACGTAAGAGTTGAGGTCACATATTCGGGCGGAACAGCCGAGGCAACGGCCACACCCGAAGCTGAGGCAACCTCAACGCCCGAAGTTGAAGCCACCGAATCACCTGAACCGACACCTGAAGTAACAAGAGATCCGAATTTGCCTCCCGAAAAGAAGGTATGGCAGGTAGGTTCGGCTTCTGTATCGGCTGCGCTCAAAGAAGAGGGACATCTTGACAAGACCAATAACACGGTTGGAGATACTGAGGCTGACGGCGCTGTAATTGGTCCTAACTTCACTTATAACGCCAACAAGCAGGCGAGTTACAGTTATACCGATGGCACGACATATAGGTTTACCGGAGCTCTCGGCGGCGGTTCGGGCAGCACTAAAAGCAGATATATCAAAATCGTTCCCGAACAAGGTTTTGATCTTACAGTAACGGTTGTCTACGATAATAATAATGGTACTGACGAGAGAGAGCAGTATATTGACTTTGCCGGCGAGCGTGTAGGCAGCGGCAAAGGCCGCGGAGTAGTAGCGGCGGTAGCTGACTTTTCCAAGGATCAGCTTGCGGCTCATCCCGGCGAACCTATTATTACCTACGGCGGCGGCAGCAACAAGAACATTTATGCGATTATTCTGGATTACTTCGTATCTTTGCCTGACAAGAAAGTATCCGGCGTTCTCACAAACGCGACCGGATATGATCTGACCGGCAAGAAACTGGTGTTCACAAATGTTGACGATCCTACAGAGACTTACACAACCGACTGCGGCGAAACATATTCAATCGTTCTGCCCAAAGGCAAGACCTTTACAGTAACAGTTGAAGGATACGATGATATTTGTACTACAATCGACACTAAGGAAATTACTGTGACCCAGAATAAGGACGATATGACAATTGACATTAAGCTGGTTAAGATTGAAGAGCTTGATGTAACCGGCACTGTTTCAATGATTTCGTCTCACGATATCTACACACCGGTATATGAGTATGATCCAAACGTTGCAACAACACTGGTATTTACCAATACGGAAGACCAAACAGCTGTGAAGGAAGCAAACGTTCAGGCTGACGGCACATACACAGTTAAGCTCATGTCGGCTGAGGATTATACAGTAAGCATTAAGGATGCTAACGGATACACAATCTCACCCGTATCCTCAACATATACACTTGAGGGCGGAGTTGAAAATCCCTACAAGAACGTTCTGCTCATGAAGGACGGTCCCGAGACAGTAGAGTATAAGGATACTTTGACAGTTGGAACCGACAAGGAGTATAAGTCAATCAGCGAGGCTTTAGCGGCTGCGAGACTGATGAAGAGAGAAGCCGGTCAGGTTGTTACAATCGTAATCGATCCCGGTACATATACCGAGCAGCTTTATGTAAACATTGACGATATAGCGCTTAAGGCGGCTGATCTCGAGAACAGACCTCTCATTCAGTGGTACTACGGTATAGGCTACAAGTATTATTCAGCGGCTCCCGGAGGCTCAATCAGCGGCGCGGCAGGCTGGTACAGCGCGGATTACGCTGTATCTAAGACTGTCAAGAGCGCAGTTAACAACTGGGGCGCTGCAATCAGAACCTTAAACCGCGGTTTCTATATGGAAAACATCAATGTTGAAAACACATTCAACAAGTTCATCAACCCTGCCGAGATTGCCGACGGTGTTGAGTGCGGCGACAAGGATTGGGTAAGATCCGCCGACAGAACACCTCAGGAAATGAAGAGCAAGGACGGCGCAACCGAGAGAGCTGCCGCAATATTCGCGGGCGGAAGCCAGATCGAACTCTACAGATGCTCATTCTCTTCCAGTCAGGATACTTTTGGCACAGGCGCGGCATCGATGTATGTTAAGGAGTGCGACATAGCGGGTAATACTGACTATATTTGCGGCGGCGATAACTGCTACTTTGAGAACTGCAACCTTATTTGGCAGGGTTACAGTGATAAGTCATCGGGCGGATATATCACAGCCAGCAAGACCAGCAAGGCTCCCCATGAGGATTTAGGATACTACTTCAAGAACTGCACGGTTAAGTATAACACCGCTGATCCTGATATGAAGTTTACAGCCGGTGACTGGGGCAGAAACTGGGGCGGCGTTAACGCCCAGACAATCTTCGACCACACCATAATTGCTTCCGGCGTTGATAAGCCCGGCAAGTGGGGCAACATGGGCGGAGATCCTACTCAGATTTCAGATCTTTATGTTGTGAACGGAGTTTATAGCGAGGACGATCTTACAAAGGATTTGACAGATTCTGATGACAATCCCCGCGGCACATATGTTGAGCGTGGTTATGAACTTCCTGTAGCTACGGACTTCTTCGGCGAAGGCTGGACACCCGTGAACTACGCAGCTGAGTAATCAAAATCTACAAAAGGGACATCACTTCGGTGGTGTCTCTTTTTTTATGCAGATTTTATATAGTCACAAATAACCAAAAATGAGCAACAATATTTGGAAATTATAAACAAAATTGATTGTCGTTGATTAAAAATGCCCAATTTTTGAAAAATAATGGTTGACATTGACTGAAAATGATGTTATTATTGAATTGTAAATAAACGGGACTGAAATTTATGGCAAAAGTATACAATATTATATGAAGAGGTGATAGGATGCTGACGCAGGACAGACATGAAAGAATAATCGAATATATCAACGAAAGGAACTCGGCGGCGGTATGCGACCTTGCGGCGATGCTTGACACATCGGAGTCCACGGTTCGCAGGGACCTTACGGCGCTCGACAGGCAGGGCAGGCTTCGCAAAGTCCACGGCGGCGCCACCGCACTTAAAGACAGGCACGTAATGTTTGAACCCGATGTGCTGACAAAATCCACAATGAACATTAAGGAGAAGGAGCAGATCGGCAGGGCTGCGGCGGCTCTTATCACGGATGATGATTTTGTTTTTATTGACGCGGGAACCACCACCTCGGCAATGATAGATTTTATAAGCGACGGGGCTAAAGCCACATTTGTGACAAACGGTATCGTTCATGCCAAGAAACTTATTCAAAAGGGGCTTAGGGCATATATAATGGGCGGACAGATAAGGCTCAATACCGAGGCTGTTGTGGGAACTGAGGCGGTGAGCAATCTCAGGAAGTACAACTTCACCCAGACCTTTATCGGCGTTAACGGCATATCCCTTGAAAGCGGCTTCACAACACCCGACGCGGAGGAGGCGGCGATCAAGACAGAGGCAATGAACCGCGGGCGCAGGAACTATGTTCTCGCCGACCATACCAAGTTTGATGTAGTATGCTCGGTGACATTCGGCGAACTGAATAACGGAATAATAATTACCGACGGGGCGGTTAATAATAAATTCAGGAAACACGCGATGATAAAGGAGGCGGACGCATGATTTACACAGTGACATTCAATCCGGCAATTGATTATGTGGTACACCTGCGCTCGCTGAATATGGGCGATATCAACCGCAGCGAGAGCGAGGAGATCTTCTGCGGCGGCAAGGGAATAAATGTTTCGACTGTGTTGAAAAACCTCGGCGAGGACAACATTGCCTTGGGATTTATAGCGGGATTTACCGGAAAGGCTCTTGAGGCGGGGCTTAATAAATCCGGAATTAATACAGATTTTATAACCCTTGACAACGGGTTTACCAGAGTGAACGTTAAGATAAAATCAGGAGAGGAGACCGACATTAACGGTCAGGGACCCGACATAAGCCCAAGCGCTGTGAACGAACTGTTTGGCAGACTTGATCAGCTTAAAAGCGGCGACTATCTTGTGCTTGCCGGAAGCATTCCCGCGACAATGCCGGATGATATTTATGAAAGGATCATGGAGCGGCTTGACGGCAGGGGCATAAATATAGTGGTTGACGCGACTAAGGACCTGCTGCTTAACGTTTTAAGATACAAGCCGTTTTTGATAAAACCGAACAACCATGAACTGGGCGAGATGTTCGGGACTGAGCTTAAAACCTTGGATGAAATAATTGTGCACGCGCAAAAGCTGCGCGAAAAGGGAGCGCGGAACGTGCTTGTTTCTATGGCGGGCGACGGTTCGGTCCTGATATCCGAGACCGGCGAGGTCATACGCATGGGCGTGCCGGAGGGCAGGGTGTTGAATTCGGTCGGTGCGGGAGACTCAATGGTCGCGGGGTTTATTCTGGGCTATATAAGAAGCGGAATCTATACCGAGGCTTTAAAGCTCGGCACCGCCTGCGGCAGTGCGACCGCCTTTTCACCCGGTCTCGCCGAAAGGGATCTGGTGGAAAAGCTGTGTGACGCGTTATGATATTCCGCTGCGGATACGTAAAACCAATTAAATTTATATAAAAAGGAGTGGTAATTGTGAAAGTAATTGATTTACTGAAAGAGAGCGCGATAACTCTGAACATGAAACCCGCTTCAAAGGATGAGCTTTATAATAAGCTTATCGACCTGCATTGCGGAGCGGGGAACGTTGCTGACAAAGCAAAATTCAGACAGGACATCGCAAAGCGAGAAGAGGAAGGTCCCACCGCAATAGGCGACGGGGTGGCGATCCCCCACGCAAAGAGCGAGGCTGTGGCAAAGCCCGGTCTGGCGGCTGTGACAGTCCCCGGCGGCATTGATCTTGATGCTATGGACGGCGGAACATCAAACCTGATCTTTATGATCGCGGCGCCAAAAAAGGG
>CANQKP010000131.1 GCA_947624495.1 uncultured Monoglobus sp.
TCAGAGAGAGCTTATAATCGGCGACCGCCAGACCGGAAAGACGGCTATAGCCGTTGACACGATCGTGAACCAGAAGGGTAAGGACGTTATTTGTGTGTATGTTGCTATCGGTCAAAAAGCATCCACTGTCGCCAAGCTGGTTAATGATCTTGAAAAAACGGGAGCTATGGACTACACTATAGTTGTGTCGGCGTCAGCCGGCGACCTGGCTTCCCTTCAATATATAGCGCCGTATGCCGGCACCGCGATGGCGGAATATTTTATGCGCAGAGGCAGAGACGTGCTTATTGTATATGACGATCTGTCAAAGCACGCTGTGGCTTACCGCGCGATGTCGCTGCTGCTTGAGCGTCCGCCCGGCAGAGAGGCGTACCCCGGCGACGTGTTCTACCTGCATTCAAGACTGCTGGAGCGTTCCAGCCGTTTGGACGAGGCGCACGGCGGCGGTTCGCTGACGGCGCTGCCGATCATCGAGACTCAGGCGGGCGACGTTTCGGCGTATATCCCGACCAACGTGATATCGATCACGGACGGTCAGATATTTTTGGAAAGCTCTCTGTTTTTTGCGGGAATGCGTCCAGCGGTCAACGTTGGTCTGTCGGTATCCCGCGTGGGCGGAGCCGCTCAGAGCAAGGCGATGAAAAAAGCCGCCGGTCATATCAGGATCGATTTGGCGCAGTACCGCGAAATGGAAGTTTTCACGCAGTTCAGCTCGGACCTTGACCCGGCGACAAAGGAACTGCTTATGAGCGGCGACAGGATAATGGAGCTGCTTAAGCAGCCTCTGCTTAAACCGCTGTCTATGACCGCTCAGATTTTGCTGCTGACAGCGGCAAAAAAGAAGGCTCTGCTTGATATGCCTCTTGACAAAGTGAAACAGTTCAGACAGGAGTTCCCGGATTTTGCCGAGCTGCGCGACCCGGAGCTTATAACTTCGATTGAAGAGACAAAGCAGCTGTCCGATGAGGACGAGGACAGAATTGCGGAGCTTTGCAGGATCTATACCGAGGAAAAATTCGGCGCGGCTTCGGACGCGGAACAGGAGTAGAAGTATGCCAAATATTCGCGAGATCAAGGGGCGCATGAAGAGCGTTCAGGATATAATGAAGATAACCAACGCCATGTATCTCATCGCATCGTCTAAGATGAAACAGGCAAGGAAGAAGCTTGACGATACCGAGCCTTATTTCTATACTCTTCAGGATACGATCGCTCATATTCTCAGGCATACGCCCCACACCAGCAACCCGTTTTTCCACAGGCGCGATGAAATACCGCCGGAAAAACGCAAAAAGGGATATATCATCATTACCGGAGACAAGGGAATGGCGGGCGCGTACAACCATAACGTGCTTAAGCTTGCCGAGCAGGAGATCTCAAAGGGCGGAGTGATAAAGCTGTTTATAATCGGACAGGTGGGCAGGATATATTTTGCGCATAAGGGAATACCTTATGAGGGTTACTTTAAGTACACTGCCCAGAACCCGACAATGTACCGCGCTGAGGAGATAGTCACGCTGATGCTGGACAAATTCATGGCTGAGGAGCTTGACGATGTTTACGTCATATATACCGACGAGACTTCGGGCGTCCGTGAGGATGCGACCATAATTCAGCTGCTGCCGTTCAGGAGGACAAAGTTTGGCGACCTTAAAAAGATGGGTATTAATGAGATATACAGCGACGCGACCTTTGACCCGTCGCCCGAAGAGGTTATGCAGCAGCTTGTTCCGAGATACGCAAAGGGCATACTTTACGGCGCGATGGTTGAATCGTTCGCGTCGGAGCAGGCGGCGAGAATGAGGGCTATGGACTCCGCCACCAAGAGCGCAAATGATATGATACAAAATCTTAATCTGTCGTATAACCGTGCGCGCCAGGCGGCAATAACCCAAGAGATAACCGAAGTCGTAAGCGGTGCTAAACACAGGAAATAACAAAATATAACCGCCTTCCCTATTTAAAAAAGCAGAGTTCCCGCGAAGTCGGAATGACTTCTTAAAGGGAGTTTGGAGAGGAGCTTAAACATATGACCAAAGGAAAAATCGTTTCGATTGCCGGTCCGGTAGTCGATGTGGCTTTTGAAAAAACGGACGCGCTTCCGAATATAAGAGACGCGCTCAGCGTTGAGCTGAACGGAGAGAAAAAGGTCATGGAAGTATCCCGCGACATGGGCGGGTGCGTCGTGCGCTGTATTATGCTGTCCGCCAGCGAAGGACTCAGAAAGGGTATGGAGGTTGTTTCAACCGGCGGTCCGATAACCGTGCCGGTGGGCGAGGCGACACTCGGACGTATGTTTAACGTTTTGGGCGAACCCATAGACGATATGGGACCTGTTAAAACCAAGACCAAGTGGCAGATACACCGGGACCCGCCCAGCTTTGAGGACCAGAGTCCGGTAATCGAGGTTTTGGAGACGGGTATTAAAGTAATCGACCTGCTTGCCCCGTATGCCAAGGGCGGAAAGATAGGTCTGTTCGGCGGCGCGGGCGTCGGCAAGACGGTGCTTATCCAGGAGCTTATACACAACATCGCAACCGAGCAGGGCGGATATTCCATATTTACCGGCGTGGGCGAGCGCTCAAGAGAAGGCAACGACCTGTGGAGCGAGATGAAGGAGTCCGGTGTTATCAAAAAGACTGCGCTTGTTTTCGGTCAGATGAACGAGCCGCCCGGCTCGCGTATGAGGGTCGCACAGACCGGACTTACCATAGCGGAATATTTCAGAGACGTCAAAAAGCAGAACGTGCTGCTTTTTATAGATAATATATTCAGGTTTATCCAAGCCGGTTCCGAGGTTTCGGCGCTGCTTGGAAGAATGCCGAGCGCGGTCGGATACCAGCCCACCCTTGCGGGGGAACTCGGCGAGCTGCAGGAGCGCATTGCCTCCACCAAAAACGGCTCGATAACCTCGGTCCAGGCGGTCTATGTTCCCGCCGACGACCTTACCGATCCGGCGCCTGCCAACACATTCTCGCATCTGGACGCCACGACCGTGCTTTCCAGAAAGATAGTGGAGCAGGGTATCTATCCGGCGGTTGACCCGCTGGAGTCAAGCTCAAGGATACTTGAGCCTAACGTTGTCGGCGAGGAGCATTATAACGTTGCCAGACGGACGCAGGAGATACTTCAGAAATATAAAGACCTTCAGGACATCATTGCCATACTCGGCATGGACGAGCTGGACGAGAGCGACAAGCTGACGGTCCACAGAGCGAGACGAATTCAGAAGTTCCTGTCGCAGCCGTTCTCGGTGGCGGAGGTGTTCACCGGAATTCCGGGGCAGTACGTTCCGCTCGGCGAGACTATACGCGGCTTTAAGGCGATAATCGACGGCGAGATGGACGAGTATCCCGAAAACGCGTTTATGAACGCCGGAACGATTGACGATGTAAAGAGGTACAAAGGCGAATAATGCGGAGGAAGATATGAGTGAAATGACGTCAAAAACCTTCCAATTGAATATACTGGCAAGCGACAGACCGTTTTACAACGGTCCCTGTGAGATGCTCGTGTTCCCCGGCATGGACGGAGAAATGGGCGTCCTGCCGCGGCACGAGGCAATGGTCACCTGTACCAACGAGGGCGAGCTTCGCTACAAGGTGAACGGAACATGGAACTATGCGGCGGTGAGTACCGGAATAATCGAGATAATGCCGGACCACGTCACGCTGCTTGCCGATACCGCGGAGCGTCCGGAGGAGATTGATATAAAGCGGGCGCAGGAAGCAGAGGAGCGGGCAAAGGAGGCTTTGCGCCAGAAGCAGAGCATAAAGGAATACTATCAGACTCAGGCGGCGCTCAACCGCGCTCTGTCGCGGCTCAAGGTTTCGGGACACAATTCTGCCCGAAGAGATTAGACAGGTGGAGCATATGGATGATAATATCAGAATTTCAACCGTCCGCCGTGACAAAAGGCACGGCACAAGACCCCATTTTCATCTGGATAACGAGCTTTATTATCTCGAAGAGGGGAAAAGCAAAATGTTTGTTGACACAAAGCTGTACAGCCTGAGCGCCGGCAGCCTTGTTTTTATAAAGAGCGGAAGAATACACAAGACCCTGTCGGGGGATAATAACAGTCATCTCAGGACGGTTGTGATGTTCCCGGACAGCTTAATGGACGAGATGCTCGACGCCGGAGACGGCAGTCTGAGCTTTGAGGCGGTCGACTCGGTTATAATACACGTGCCGGAGCTTATGCGCGGCGGTCTTAAGACCATGTTTCGTGATATTGAAACCGAGCTGAACGCCTCGGATTGTATGTCTGAGATCATGCTTAAGTGCAAAATCAGCCAGATATTGATCTCGATGCTCAGAATATACAGCAAGATGTCATACGAATACAGGTCGGACCAGGACATACTCGATGAGGTGATAAGCAGCGCCATTGCCTATATCCGTGAAAACTACGGAAGCCCGCTCACTCTTGAGCGGGTCGCGGGTTATATCCACATGAGTCCCACATACTTCTCAAAAAAATTCAAGCGCGAAACGGGAGTGGGATTTAAGGAGTACGTCTCAAAGTTTCGGCTCCGCGAGGCGGAAAAGCTGCTGCGCGGCTCCGACTGTAAGTCGGTGACCGATGTGGCGGCAAGGTGCGGATTTGGAGACAGCAACTACTTTGCCACTGCGTTTAAAGCGCAGTACGGAGTGTCGCCAAACAAGTTCCGCCACCTTTCCGAGAGATAGCGGCGGTTACGAAAACGCGCTTAAAATACCGTACAGCCCCCTAAGCAGACCGTGACCGATTATGCTTTCAAACGCTGCCGATACCAGAGCCGCGATTAGAAAGACGCCGAGGCAGGTGAGTATTCTTGACAGACGAATTCCGTAGGTCACGGGCGGTATCTTGCGCCTGCCGGATTTTGCGGGCGCCGGAGTTTCGCGGCGCACCGAGCGGGCAGCCGTGATGAACCACACCGCCGCCGACAGGCCGATAACGTTGCACAGCCCGACCG
>CANQKP010000132.1 GCA_947624495.1 uncultured Monoglobus sp.
AACGGAAATGATTTGCTCAATTATCATTTTGAGCTTTATCCCGATTATGACTATTATTTTCAGTTGTTTGCAACCGCTCCTTTTTTGCAAGTGGAAACTATAAAAAAATGCGTTGACAAGCTTGTTTATTCAGCTGAATATGATTCATGTTTTACTGCGACGGCACAGCACGGCTTTTTTTGGCTTAATAATGAACCGATAAATTACAGGCCGTGCATACTGCCGAGAAGTCAGGATATGGCACCTATGATAGAAGAAACAACAGGGCTTTACGGCATAAGCAGAGAGGCTTTGAAAAAATACAGATGTCGTATTGGCGCAAAGCCATATATTCATTATGTAGAAAAATTTGAGGCTGTAGATATAAATACGGAGGTTGATTTTAAAATGGCCGAATATATCGGAAAGCATTATTGGAAAATAAACTATGATAAAGGAGAGTCAAACAACATGATCGAAAAAACTAAATCGGGGGGGGGTACAATATAAGCTAATATATATTGACTCACGGTACCTCACTGTGGGAGGTGCCGCGTAATGAGTATAACGGCTGTAATACCGGTAAGAGAAGGAAGCAGAAGGCTTAAAAATAAAAATGTTGCTCCGTTTGCCGGAACAAACTTATTGATAAACAAAATAAATCAGCTTAAACAGATAAAAGAAATCAGCGCGATAGTGGTGTCCTCGGATTCGGATAAAATGCTTAAAATGGCCGAGTCTCAAAATGTTTTGATACATAAGCGCGCTCCGGAATACTGCGACGAAAAGACTAAGACCTTTGGCGAGGTCGTTGCCCACATATGCGAAAATGTTTCCGGTGACGACATACTTTGGGCAACCTGCACGGCACCGTTGGTTTTTCCGAAGCATTATCGCGAGGCGATAGCTTTATATAAGCAAGTGTTGAATGACGGATATGATTCGCTAATATCCATGGAGCAATTTAAAAGATATTTGTGGGATGAAAAGGGGCCGGTCAATTATGAATTGGGCATAAAGCATGTTCCGTCACAGCAGTTAAAGCCGCTGTATTTCTGTACAGACGGAATACTGCTTGCTCCGCGCAAAAAAATGATAGAGTGGAAGTATTTTCACGGCAAAAATCCGTACAGATATATTTTGGACAAGCGTTCAAGCATAGACATTGATGACGGTTTGGATCTTGCCTGCGCAAGAGCCTGGATCGACATGGACGAAAGCGTATCGCAAATCGATCCGTTTTTTGTTGAAACAGAAGGTTGATTTCGTTATGATCCTGTTTTGCTGTGCAATAGTATAAAGTGAGATAAAAGAAGTGACAAAAGCAAAACTAATTTTAAAAAAATATACCGATATGCCTATGGCGGCAAAAGCGGCGATTTGGTTTGCCGTTTGCAATTTTACGCAAAAAGGCTTGGATGTGCTTACCATACCGATTTTTACAAGGCTGCTGACGACCGAGCAATACGGTGTGTATACGGTCTATAGGTCGTGGTACACTGTTATAAGCATATTTGCCACTCTGAATTTGTCATATGGCGTGTTTAACAACGGTATGATAAAATTTAAGGATGAGCGTGACAAATTTACGTCGGCGGTGCAGGGGTTGTCTATGACGGTAACAACTGCATTGCTGATAGTATATCTTTGCGCCCATGATTATTTTAACGCGCTTTTGGGCCTGCCCACGCTGTTGGTGGTCACAATGTTTATAGAGCTTTTGTTTACTCCGGCGTATATGTTTTGGTCGGCGCGTCAGAGATTTGATTATAAATATCGCGCATTAGTAGGTGTGACGATATTAATGGCGATCGCAAGTCCGCTGCTCGGCGTTATCGCGGTACTGCTGAGCGAGTATAAGGCCGAGGCTCGTGTTCTTTCATATGCCGCCGTGCAGGTATGTGCCGGGTTGATATTATTCTCGGTGAATATGTACAGGGGCAAAAGCTTTTGTGTGAAAAATATGTGGAAGTATGCGCTGTGGTTCAATATTCCGCTTATTCCTCACTATCTTTCAATGTCGGTGCTCGGACAGTCCGACAGGATCATGATAGATAGAATGGTAGGAAGATCGGAAGCGGCGATCTACGGGCTTGCGTATAACCTGTCTCAAGTTATTCTTATCATAACAAGCGCAATAAACAGTTCTTTTGTACCATATACTTATAAAGCGGTTGATCAGAAAAAATATAGCAATGTAGAAAAAAATTCAAATGCATTATTGCTGTTTGTCGGTTTTCTAATTATGTTGGCGGTATGTTTCGGTCCCGAAATAATCAGGATGTTTGCGGCTCCGGATTACTACGAGGCGCGTTGGATAATGCCTCCGGTTGCATTATCGGTGTATTTTATGTTTGTGTACACTTTATTCGGAAATATAGAGTTCTATTATGAAGCGCGTAAGTTTATTATGTTTGCTTCGATGATTGGTGCGGTTGTGAATATAATACTGAATTATATATTTATTAAGTTGTTCGGATATATTGCCGCCGGTTACACAACGCTGTTTTGCTATATGCTGCTATCATTAGCACATTATGTATTTCACAGGCAAGTGCTGAAAAAGTATGCAAACGGCACAAAAATATACAAGACAAAATTGATATGGATAGTTTCTATGTCGCTGTTTGTCTTTACCATAATTATATTGTTTGTGTATAATTATATAATAATCAGATACGCGGTTGTTTTGGCGCTGTGCGTCATCGTATTTTTAAATCGGAACTATCTTATCGAAAGACTAAAGAGCATAAGAAACTAAGTTTAAAATAAATTAATGTAAAGAGTATAGCGATTTAAATAGTATGAAAGTAATATTCGCAGTTTGAGGAAATACATATGATAAAAAATAACAGAATTGAGGAGTGTTTTTAACTATGGAAAAAGTATTGTTGGTATCCGGATCCGGAATGGAGCGGGGTGGTGTGCAAATGCTATATTATAATTGGGTTAAATATTCGCCAAAGGATAAATATAGCTATACTTGGTATTTTCCACAGAAGATGAATTATACAGACTATGAGTATGCAAAGGAATTTGAGGATTTGGGTGTAGAGCTAATATGCGGAAATGTGGATGAGACAACCACTAAATATAAATATATCACGAGTTTGTTTACTACAATTTACAATACTATAAAATTGAAAAACTGTGATGTTATCCATGTGAGTACAGGTAGTATTATTACTACCGCTGTTCCACTTTTAGCTGCGAGAATAGCAGGAGTAAAAAAACGAATAGCGTATAGCGCTAATTGGTTTAACGAAACATCGCGCATCGAAAAACTGATACGAAATATGTTCAGAAGCATTATAAAGTATGCCGCAACTTCTAAATCGGCTTGTTCGACGAAAGCCGCTCAATATATGTTTGGTTCAGCGGCGAAGACTTTGATAATAAATCCGTGTACAGACTGTAAAAAGTTTATTTTCAATACAGAATCACGAAGGAAAATAAGGTCACAATACAACATAGAAAATAAATTTGTTATCGGTAATATGGCAAACTTTGTCACCTATAAAAACCACAAATTTCTTATTGAAATTTTTAATGAAGTCTCAAAGCGTGATGAAAATGCAATGCTTATGCTTGTTGGCAGCGGAGAACTGGAAACTGAAATTCGTGATCAAATTAGCAGGGAGGGTCTTGCAGACAAAGTAATATTATGCGGAAACGCAGACAAACCGGAAGAATATTTCTGCGCTATGGATGTATTTGTATTTCCTTGTATTTCAGAGGGCGTAGGACAAGTTGCGATACACGCCCAGAATTCAGGGCTTCATACGATATGCTCAGATAAAGTACCAAGGGAAACCAATATAACACACCTTGTTGAGTATATGTCTTTGTCTGATTCTCCGAGAATATGGGCGGAAAAAATACTGTCATATAATAATGGTTATGAAAGAGAAAATATGTATGAAGAAATTAAGAAGGCTAATTATGATATTTCATCAATACCTAAATATATCGAAATGCTATATGAATAATATAAAGTGTAGTTGTAATGTGGCGTGTAAGGATTGGTAATACCTAAAAAACAAGTTAATTAACTTTTATATGGGTTTTGTCGGCATGGGAATATACGCGCTGTGCTATGTTATATATATTATGCTTAAGAAAAACGATTTGAAACAGACGTTTAACTATATCATAAACATGAGGTGATAGAATGCCTAAGAACACAACATCGGAGCTGCTTAAGTGGGTGAGGGAACTCAACGAGAGCGTTCATGTTTCGATACATAAGAACAGTCTCTCAGACTCGGACTTTTGGTTTTATGACGAGAAAAAGGGAGTTATCCGCAGTAAAAACAACAGCTTTTTCACGATATCCGGACTCAGGCTGATAAAAGACGGACAAGCCGTAGTTGAGCAGCCGATAATCATTCAGGACGAGATCGGGTATTTGGGAATTATATGCCGTGACTTCGGTGGTGAGACCCACTACCTTATGCAGGCTAAGATCGAGCCGGGGAATATTAACAAGATCCAGATCTCCCCGACGATACAGGCTACCAAGTCTAACTTCACCCAAAAGCACGGCGGGAAAAAGCCCGCGTATCTGGATTACTTCATAAATGCTTCAAAATATGAAATAATTGTTGACCAGATACAGTCCGAGCAGTCGTCAAGGTTTTTGAAGAAGAGGAACCGGAATATAATCATTCGGGTAGATGAAGATATAGAAGTCCTGCCGAGCCACAAGTGGATTACGCTTAGGCAGATCAAAGAGCTTATGCGCTATGACAATCTTGTCAACATGGACACACGGACGGTGCTGTCCTGCCTGCCGGTGTATAAGGATGAGTACTTAAATCAGATAACCGACCCGGCGCTACGCCGCTCAGCTGAGGCAGAGATAAGCGGACTTCCTGAAATATATCAATATATAAACAACTATAAGATGTTTGAAGAAAATAAAACAGAGCTTGTGCCGTTAAAATCGCTTAATGACTGGCATATGGAGAAT
>CANQKP010000133.1 GCA_947624495.1 uncultured Monoglobus sp.
GCGAAATTAAAAGCGGCGGAGAGGGCCATGCAGGTCCTCTTCACCCTGTGCGGTCTTGTCGCGGTGGGGTTTGTGTTGCTGATAACCGTTTATCTCGTCATTTCGGGTATTCCCGCGATCCGAAAGATCGGTCTTTTCGACTTCCTCTTCGGGAAGACATGGGCGGCGTGGCAGGATCGGTACGGCATCCTCCCACTGATCCTTACGTCCGTTTACGGCACGGCAGGAGCCATCGTGATAGGCGTGCCGATCGGATTTTTCACGGCGGTGCTTCTCGCCAAGGTCGCGCCTAAAAGAGCGGCGGATATAATTCGCCCGGTCGTGAGCCTTTTGGCGGGGATCCCGTCGGTCGTCTACGGGCTTGTCGGTATGTGCGTCCTTGTCCCGGCGCTGCGCGAATGGCTCCGCCTGCCAGCCGGTGACAGCCTTCTCGCCGCCATCATCGTGCTTTCCGTGATGATCCTGCCCTCCATCATCTCTCTTTCAGAAACGGCGTTGGAAGCTGTCCCGAAAGAGTATGAGGAGGCGTCCCTCGCCCTCGGCGCGACGAAGCTTGAAACGTATTTCCGCGTCTCAGCCCCCGCCGCAAAGAGCGGCATCGCGGCCGCGGTCGTGCTTGGGATCGGACGGGCGATAGGCGAGGCAATGGCGATCATGATGGTCGCGGGAAATGTGGCGAATATGCCTGATCTCACAAGGTCGGTGCGCTTCCTCACTACCGGCATCTCGATCGAGCTGAACTATTCTCAGGACGGGAGCCTTCAGAGGCAGGCGCTGTTTTCGGTCGGTCTTGTCCTGTTCCTGTTTATAATGATGATAAACGCATTTTTGAATCTCGTTCTGAAAAGGGAGCGTGAGAGCTGACATGAGGCGAAAGATATACGAGATCACGGGCCGTGTGCTTTTATACGGATGCGCGGCGATCACGGTCGGACTGCTCCTGTTCCTCGTCGGATATATCCTTTTTCGCGGTATCGGCGGCATCAATTGGCAGTTTTTATCGACTTCCGAAAGCGTCATAAACGGCACGGTCGGCATTCTTCCGGCGATAAAAAATACGCTTTTTGTGATCGTCGTTTCACTTATCGTATCACTTCCCTTAGGAGTGGGCGCCGCGGTATATCTCACCGAGTACGCACGGAACCGGCGGTTTGTGGCTGTCATCGAGTTCGCTTCCGAAACTTTGGCAGGGATACCGTCTATCATATACGCCCTTGTCGGCGTCATTATCTTCTGCACATCGCTGAAGCTGCAAAAGACGCTGCTTGCCGGTTCTCTTACGCTGGCGATCATGATTCTGCCGACGATTATCCGTTCGACTCAGGAAAGTCTGAAAACGGTGCCGCGTTCCTATCGCGAGGGCGCTCTCGGTCTCGGGAGCGGGAAATGGCACATGATACGCACGGTCGTTTTGCCGTCCTCCGTCGACGGCATCGTCACGGGATGTATTTTAGCCGTGGGACGCGTTGTCGGCGAAAGCGCGGTTTTGATGTATACCGCCGGGATGAGCATGGCGATGCAGAGCTTCTCCATAGACCGCATAGCCGGCGCATCCGGCGCAACGCTGACCGTCGCGCTTTACCACTATGCCAAAGAAAACGCGGATTTTGCGGTCGCATTCTCGATCGCGACTATCCTTTTGATGCTCACCGTGATCATCAATTTTTCCGCAAGCTTTCTCGGCAGGAAACTGAAAAGGAGCTGACAAATGGCTATGGCTGAACCGATCATTTCCGCAAAAAACCTCGACTTTTATTACGGCGAGGTGCACGCGCTGAAATGCATCTGCCTCGATATTTCCGAACACAGCATCACGGCGCTGATCGGTCCGTCCGGCTGCGGAAAATCCACGTTTCTGCGGACGGTCAATCGGATGAACGATCTTGTCGAAGGCGCGAAAGTGACAGGCTCGCTGACATATCGGGGCGAAGACATCTACGCCCCCGGCAGGGATGTGACGGAGCTGCGCAAGAATATCGGCATGGTGTTCCAAAAGCCGAACCCGTTCCCAATGTCAGTCTATGACAACATCGCCTACGGCCCGCGCACGCACGGGATCCGCGCCAAAGCCAAGCTCGACGATATTGTAGAGCGTTCCCTTCGTGACGCGGCGATCTGGGACGAAGTAAAAGACAGGCTAAAGAAAAACGCGCTGGGGCTTTCCGGCGGACAGCAGCAGCGCCTTTGCATCGCCCGCGCGCTGGCTGTGGAGCCGGAAGTTCTTTTAATGGACGAACCGACCTCGGCGCTCGATCCGATCTCGACCTCAAAGATCGAAGAGTTGGCAATGACGCTGAAAGAGAAATACACGATCGTTGTCGTCACCCACAACATGCAGCAGGCGGTTCGCGTCTCGGATCGGACGGCGTTCTTCCTTTTAGGCGAACTTGTAGAGTACGGGGACACGGAAAAATTTTTTTCAAATCCCACGGACAAACGTACCGAGGATTACATTACGGGGAGGTTTGGATAATGAGGACGCGATTTGACGAGCAGCTTAATACTTTGGGACAGGAGCTTATCAGGATGGGGGCGCTGTGCGAAGAGGTAATATCCCTTGCGGCATCCGCCCTCATTAAAAAAGACGACGCACTTGCGGCGAAGATCGCCCCGCTCGACCATGAGATAGACGAAAAGGAACGGCAGATCGAATCTATGTGCCTGCGGCTGCTGCTTCAGCAGCAGCCGGTAGCGCGGGACTTGCGGCAGATATCCGCCGCGCTGAAAATGGTGACGGATATGGAGCGGATCGGAGATCAGGCGGAGGATGTTGCGGAAATCTTGCCGTTTCTGAATGACAGAACGCTGCCCGAACATATCAAAATTCGGGAAATGGCAAAGGCGACCATCAAAATGGTAACGGACAGCGTGGACGCCTATGTGAAGCAGGATATAGTCCTTGCCGAAGCGGTCATTGCTTCCGACGACATTGTGGACGATTACTTCGCCGGCATTAAAAGCAGTCTGATCTCACTGATCGCGCAAAATCCAAACGAGGGAGAATATGCCCTTGACCTTTTGATGGTGGCGAAATATTTTGAGCGTATCGGAGATCATGCCACGAATATTGCCGGTTGGGTGTTGTTTTCCGTCACCGGCGAAAAAAGCGTACAGACTCCGACAGATTGAAAGATGGGCGTAAATGTGCTATAATTTCATGGGCTTTTGTTGGCTGTCCTTTACTTGACTGCCCTGCATTTCCCGCCCAAAGGAAGGTGAATTTCTTGATATTTTGTGTTGAAGATGACAACGGTATCCGTGATTTAATGATATATACCTTGAACGCCGCGGGCCTTGACGCCGTGGGCTTTTCGGACGGAGCGGCATTTTGGGAGGCATTTCGCAGGGAGACTCCGGAGCTGGTGCTTCTCGACATCATGCTCCCCGGTGAGGACGGCATCAGTATTTTGAAACGGCTGCGGTCGGACGGAAGCTCGGTGCCGGTCATCATGGCTACCGCAAAAGGGACAGAATACGACAAGGTGATCGGGCTCGATCTCGGCGCGGACGACTATCTGTCTAAGCCATTCGGCATGATGGAGATGGTGTCCCGTGTAAAAGCGGTGCTTCGCCGTGCCGCGCCGCCGTCAAAAGAAGAAGTTTTGTCGATCGGCGGCATCAGCATGGACACATCGCAGCACATCGTTCTTGCTGACGGGGAGCGCGCGGAGCTCACGTATAAGGAATATGAGCTCTTGCGAAAATTCATGGAAAACCCCGGGCGGGTGTTCACACGCGATCAGCTTCTCACAAGCATATGGGGCGAGCCGTATATAGGCGAGACACGCACGGTGGACGTTCATATCGGCACGCTGCGGACAAAGCTCGGACGCTGCGGCGATTTCATTGAAACCGTGCGCGGCGTCGGGTATAGGCTGGGGGCGGCGAAATGACAAAAAGGATCTTCCGTTCGATCTGCGTCGTTGCGGTAGCGGTTTTCCTCGCCTCCGTGGTGCTTTTTCTCTTTATACTTTATGATTATTTCGGAAACGTTCAGCAAAACGGGTTAAAGACGCAGACGGAGCTGGCGGCGCAGGGCGTCGAGGCTGTGGGCGCAGAATATTTTGAAGGACTTGCCACCCAAGGATACCGCGTCTCATGGATCAGCGCGGACGGCAAGGTGCTCTACGACAGTGAAGCGGATTTTTCCGAAATGGAAAATCACCTTGAGCGCGAGGAGATCAAGGAGGCGCTCAAATCCGGCTACGGAGAAAGCTCGCGCTACTCCGCAACATTGATGGAGCGTACGCTTTACAGCGCAAAAAGGCTGTCAGACGGAACGGTTGTCCGGCTTTCCGTCGCGCAAAGTACGCTCTTGACGCTGCTTTTAGGAATGACGCAGCCCATCATAATTATCATTGTGATCGCGGTCGTGATCTCCTTTCTTTTGGCGCACCGCCTTTCAAAAAAAATTACAGCTCCCTTAAATCAGCTCAATTTGGACGATCCGCTCTCGAACGAGGGATACGACGAGCTTTCCCCGCTGCTCCGCCGTATCGATGCGCAGCAGCGCCAGATCCGAGGACAGGAAAAGAAACTGCGGCAAAAGCAGGAGGAATTTGAAGCCGTCACCGAAAAAATGGCGGAGGGCATCATTCTCTTGAACATGAAGGGCATGATCTTAGGGATCAACCGAGCCGCAAGCACCCTTTTCGGAACGACCCGTAATTCCATCGGCAGATACATTTTATCGGTCAATCGCAATCTTGAAATTTCGGAGCTTATTTCGGGAATAGAAAGCGGTGTGCGGAAAGAAAAAATCATAGACTTGAACGGCGGAAAATATCAGCTTGCGCTGAACCCGGTCAGAGAGGGTGACGTTATCTCCGGCGCGGTTCTCCTCATGCTTGACGTTACGGAGAAAGAGCAGGCGGAGCAGATGCGCCGGGAGTTCACGGCGAATGTGTCCCATGAGCTCAAAACG
>CANQKP010000134.1 GCA_947624495.1 uncultured Monoglobus sp.
CTTTCCGTCCGCCCTGACCGCCGCATCGCACCGAAACGGCTCGCGGCAGCTCAGCTCGATCACTCTGTCAGCCGGAACAACGGCGCTTCTCGCCTTAAGGGTGTGCGGACATATCGGGGTTATTATCATCGCGTCGACCTCCGGGTGCATGACCGCGCCGCCTGCTGACAGCGAGTATGCGGTCGAGCCGACCGCGGTCGCAACGATTATGCCGTCAGCCGAGTACTCGCTCATGGCGGTCCCGCTGACGCTTGTGCAGACCGTCACCATTTTATGGTCGTCTCCCGTTATTATCAAATCGTTAAGCGCAAGGTACCGCCCTGTGACCGCTCCGGCTTCGGACACGATCTCTATATCGAGCATCATGCATTTGTTCACGGCAAAATCACCGCCGATTATTTTGTCAAGCGGCTCGTAACGTCCCTTTTCGATCTGGGCAAGGAAGCCCAAATGCCCCATGTTAACGCCTACCAGCGGGACCGAGTACCTTGCCGCGTCGACCGCCGCCTCGATTATGGTCCCGTCTCCGCCGAGTGCTATCAGCAGTTCGGACTCTGAAAAAAGACCGCTCCGGGGCAGGAACTCGGCTTTGACGCCCTCCGCCTCGCAGACCCCGCCGAGGCAGGGTTCAAACTCACGCTCAATCAGAAGCCGGCATGAAAACCGCTTCAGATAACCGATAAGCCTGATCGTCTCGCGGCAGTCACGGTCCTTTAAAATGTTCGGTATGATCGCTATTTTTTTCAAGATATCACCAGTCCTTACCATGCGCCAATTCTACCACTTTGTCAACGTCAACATCCGCGTCGGCTCCGGTTCGACCTATATACAAAAGGTACTCTATGTTGCCCTCCGGTCCCTTGATCGGAGAGTAGGTAAGCCCTAAGATCTTAAATCCGGCGTCCTCCGCTATTTTTATCACTTTTTCTATAATCTCTTTATGGACGGCTCGGTCCCTGACCACGCCCTTTTTGCCGACCTTTTCGCGCCCCGCCTCAAACTGGGGCTTGATCAGGCAGACTCCCTCGGCGTTATCGGCGGTAAGAGCAAAAGCCGGAGGCAAAATAAGCCCCAGTGATATGAACGACACATCGACCGAGAAGAACTCTATCTTCTCCGGGACCTCGCTCTCCGTCACGTAGCGGAAATTTGTGCGTTCAAGGTTCACGACCCGTTCATCGTTCCTGAGGCTCCACGCCAGCTGACCGTAGCCAACGTCTATCGAGTACACCCGCTTCGCTCCGTTTTGGAGCATACAGTCGGTGAACCCGCCGGTGGACGCGCCGACGTCCATACACACCTTGCCCGAAAGTGTTATCGGGAACACCTTCATCGCCTTTTCGAGCTTAAGCCCGCCCCGGCTGACGTAACGCAGCGAGGAGGTACGCACCTCTATCTTCTCGCCGCCCTTTAACTGATGTCCCGCCTTCACAGCTTTCTGACCGTTTACATAAACGCAGCCTGCCATAATAACCGACTGCGCTTTGCTTCTTGTCTCAATATATCCGTTTTCTACCAAAAAATTATCAAGTCTCTCGCTCATATCATCTTTTCCAAATATATCTTAACGCGCTCCGCGATTTTCTCCGCGAAAAGCCCGTACTTATTTTCAATTTCACTTATCGTACCCTGGCAGATCGGCTCGTTCGGATATCCGATCTTAAGCGCCCTCATGCCGAGAGCGTCCTCCAAAATACAGCCGAACCCGCCGCTTACCACGTTGTTTTCAATCGACACGACCGCCTTAGCCACACGCGCGACAGCGGTGATAGGTTCCGGATCAAAGGGTTTGATGCATACCGCGTCAGCCACAGCCACGGTCAGACCCATGCCCTCTAAAATTTTCTTCGCGTCCAGAGCGTTTTTGAGCATGACCCCGACCGACACCAAAAGCACGTCCGGCTTCGGGTGCGCCTCAATAATCCTCGGCTTCAGGCAGTTCCGCTCGGTGAGCGCGGGAACCTCCGCGCCGTAATCCTCACTCTTAAGCGCAGCTCCCCTCGGATACCTGATCGCGCCCGGACCCGCGCACTCGCTGACAAGGTAGTTAAGCATCGGCTCCATATCGTCCGCCGTTACCGGCGACAGCACCGTCATGTTTGGCATATGTGACATATACGAAATGTCATACACCCCCTGATGCGTCTCGCCGTCGCTTCCCACAGGACCCGAACGGTCGATAGCCAGCACGGTGTGCAGGTTCTGGAGCGAAACGTCATGCAGGATCTGGTCATACGCCCTTTGCAGGAATGTTGAGTACACAGCGAACACCGGAGTTATCCCGGCTCTCGCAAGACCCGCCGAGAACGTCACAGCGTGCTGCTCCGCGATCCCCACATCAAAAAATCTTGACGGAAAGCGTTTTGAAAACTCGTCAAGCCCGGTGCCGCAAGGCATTGCCGCCGTCACCGCCGCCATGTTATCGTTTTTTTCCGCAATGGCACAGATCGTCCTGCCGAAACATTCCGACCACGTTTCGGCGTTTGACGACTTAAACAGCGTTCCCGTCTTTACGTCAAAGCTTCCGACCCCGTGATACAGATCGGGGTTATTCTCCGCCGGCTTGTAGCCCTTGCCCTTTTTGGTGCGGACATGGATAAAAACCGGTTTTGTTTTTGTTTTAGCGTATTTCAGTATAGAAATAAGGCGGTCAAAATCATGCCCGTCCACAGGACCCAAATATGTGTAGCCCATGCTTTCGAACATCATATTTCCGTCCACGACTATGTTTTTAATATCGTTTTTCACCTTGCTTATTCCCTTCATCGTGGGAGCGCCCACCACGGGAATATTGTCAAGAGCGGTCCTGAAATCGTTCTTGAAGCGCAGGTACTTGTTGGCGTTGCGGAGCCGCTTCATGGCTCTTGAAAGCCCGCCGACATTTTTTGAGATCGACATATCGTTGTCGTTATAAATTATAATAAAGTTTTTTGTTGTGTGACCGGCATGGTTAAGCGCCTCATACGCCATGCCGCCGGTCATCGCGCCGTCGCCTATCACGGCTATGCTCTTGCCCTTTTCGCCCCTCAGCTCCTTGCCCTTGGCGATACCCACCGCGGCGGATATTGAGGTGGAGCTGTGTCCGGTGTTGAACACGTCGCGCTTGTCCTCATTATATTTTGGAAATCCGCTTATGCCGCCGAACTTCCGCAGGGTGTCAAACTTCTCGGCGCGTCCGGTCAGGATCTTGTGGGCATAGCTCTGGTGACCCACATCCCAGATAATACTGTCGCCGCCGTCCACGTCAAACACACGATGCAGGGCGATAGTCAGTTCAACCACACCAAGACCGGAGGCAAGATGTCCGCCGGTCTTTGAAACACTGTTTATAATGAACTCCCGGATCTCCGCCGCCAGCTTATTCAGCTGAACGGTGTTGAGAGTCCGCAGGTATTCCGAGGTGTAGTTTTTCTTAAACATAATTAAAGCGGTGTAACTCTGTGGATAATATGCAGAACATTGCCGTCGGGATCCTCAAAGTACATCGTTCCGATGCCCTTGGCGCTTACAGCCGCGTCGATAAGGACTTTAACGCCCGCGCCCTTAAGCTTCTCGACCATACCGTCAAAATCGTCGACCGAGATCGCGATATGACGAATTCCGGTAGCCTTCATCTCATCCTCGGCTCCGATTATGTCCGACTTCTGGAACTCGATCATTCCGCCGTCGTCCGCCTTCAGGAAAAATGTACCCTTGCCGTTGTCGTACACGACCTTCCATCCGAACATCTCCATGTACCAATCCTTAAGCGCCGCGGTGTCCTGCGAGCAGATACAGATATGCTCAATACCAATCATTTTTCATTACCTCCTGTTTAAAATTTTAATTTATGTTACTTATATCTTTTTTGCAGCTCGGCAAATATGTCGTCCCACGTAAGTCCCTGCTCCACCAGCACCACCGACAGGTGGTACAGCAGATCCGCCGTCTCGTACTGAACCTCGGACTTTACGTAGTTCTTGGACGCGATAATGACCTCCGAGGCTTCCTCGCCCACCTTTTTGAGCATCTTGTCAATACCCTTTTCAAACAGGTAATTGGTGTAGGAGCCGGGTTTCGGGTTCTTTACGCGGTCAACTATAACATCGTACACATCGTAAAGAATGCCCGGTCTCGCCGCAAGCCCGGTGGGTATCTCCACAAGACCGCCGTCCTCGACCCTGCGGTAGAAGCAGGAGCGGTTACCCGTGTGGCAGGCGTTTCCGGTCTGCTTGACCTTGAGTACGATAGCGTCCATATCACAGTCCACATACATTGACACAACATCCTGGAAGTTCCCGCTTGTCGCGCCCTTTTCCCAAAGCTCGTTGCGGCTGCGGCTGAAATACGTCGCGTGACCCGTCTCGATCGTCGCCTTTATACTTTCCTCGTTCATGTACGCAAGCATAAGGACTTCTCCGCTTATACTGTCCTGCGCCACCGCGGGGATCAAGCCCTTTTCGTCAAATTTCAAATCCTTTATAAAATCCAAATTATTCACGTCCTTTCAAAATCGCGGTTTTTAAATCAATATTCCCGTCATAGAGCGCTCTGCCGATGATCGCGCCTTCCACTCCGGTCTCCTTAAGCGCGGCAACGTCTCCGATAGTTGTGACTCCGCCTGATGCGACGACGTCAATACCGACCGCCGTAACCATTGCGCGCATAGCCTCAAGGTTGGGACCGTTAAGCATACCGTCGGTCGCAATGTCGGTGTAGATTATAGTCCGAACGCCGATTTTCTCCATTTGCGCGGCGAACTCCAGCGCGTCCGCTCCGCTGACGTCCTCCCAGCCGCTGACCGCCACCTTTCCGTCCTTGGCGTCGATCCCAACGACTATGCGTCCGCCGTATTTTTCCACAGCCCTGCGGACAAAGTCCGGGTCGCGCAGCGCC
>CANQKP010000135.1 GCA_947624495.1 uncultured Monoglobus sp.
GAAATGCTACGTACTTGTTAAATCCTTGGATCTCGGGGATCTCGCCAAAGGCCCTTTTCAGCATAACAAGCGCCTCGGCGCGGGTCACGCTCCAGTCCTCATGGAGCAGGCCGTCCTCATAGCCCTTTAAGATGTCGGTCTTCTGAACGCCGGGGTTGTAGTCGTCAGCCGCGTTAAGCAGCATATCGCAGACTTCGCCGCGGGTTGCGTAATCGTCGGCGGCGAATACCATCGCCGCGGGCATCGCGCCGATAAGCATCGCCGCGGTTAATAAAAGCGCAATAAATTTTCTCTTCATAATAAATTCCTCCTAAAAAATATTGTATATAAACAAAATATTTACACATTTTAAAAGACCAAAAATAATACAAGTCGAATATCCGTTCGGATCGTTTCAGCTTATATTTTATCGTTTGTCACACAGCGATCCCGCCCATATTCAGTCGGACTCTAGTCGTAAAAATTTCTTTTTCGGCATTAAAGCAAAACTTGGCGCTTCCGTCGTATTTCTGCGCGGTATACGCTATACTTCGCAGACCGTATCCGCCTCCCGAATTGTCGCTCAAAAATGCTTCCGCGGGCAAAAAGCCGTCATTCGTTTGGAAACGGCGGCTTAAACGTATTCCCCTGCATGAATTTGATATCTCGATTGCGAATGAATTCTGCACCGTGCCAATCTTTATATTGATCCATCGGTTGTCCGGACATTTCCTGCATGATTTGATTGCATTTTCCATAATGTTTCCGAACAACACGGTCAGATCAGTCGGCTCAATTGACAACTCGCCGCACTTTGCACGAACTTCACAGTTGATATTTTCATCTCTCGCAAGACCTATATAATATTGCAGCAATCCGTTTACAGTCATATTTTTGCAATACACCTCATTATCACGTTTGATCGTGATGTCTATAAGGTTAGAGAGATAATCCTTTATTTCGTCAAGCTGCCCTCTGTCTACCATATCGTTCAGCGAATTATAATGATAGCGGATATCATGCCGCATTCGGCGCGTGCTTTCCATATCTCCGACGATCTTTTCGTACTGGAGCTGCTTTATCTCCATAGTGCGCCGCTGCTCGATGTCGCTCTCGCGCCGCACCGATTCGCGAAAAATCAGCCAGTAGATCAACACCTGATTAATAGTCAGGAATACTATCATCGGTATATACAGCTCAAGAAGATTAATTCTTGCAAACCAGGTGGCACAGTAGATAGTAAGCACAAAATACACCAAAGTAGTGAGCGTTACTATTAAAAACTCCCGCTTCATATTTTGCGGCTCGATCTTTTGGATATATTCCTTAAGCGGACGAATAACGACCGCAAGCATCAGCGGCAGCAGCAAAGCGGTTGCAATGGCGAACAATATTAAAAAGCTTGTGCTGTAAGTATATGTCATATCATCCGGCACGTTCGGAAACAGAAATGAGTGTATCATATTAACCAGCACATAATCTGTTACCGCATAAAACAGCACAATAAAAAACACCATAAGCTTCTTAATGAACGACTCCCGCACCAGCAGGACATATGCCGCCAATACAAGCAATATTACCGCGGACATAAACGCGTTTGATATAACAATATGCCTCGGATATAAACTTATATCGCGAAAACAAAGCGTTGCCGAGAACAACACTGCAATAATTATCGAAATTACCGACATCAAAACAAATATCGCTTTGCGGCGAAAGCGATAGGCTTCTTGCGGGAAAGGCAAAAAAATCATTATTGCGCAGGGCAAAAACTGTATCAGAAACCCCAAAGCATTCAGCAAAAAAGCCGCCACCATGATTAACCCTCCTTGAAATCCTTCTGGCGAGAAAGTCGATCAAATACATAATTGTCATATATCGAACGAATAGCTGTACGCTGCCGAATAGTGATCGGCAGATGTATTCCGTTCTGCAGGACGCAGGTATCTGTTCCCATTTGCACTATGTAGTCCATATTTACAAGAATTCCACGGTTAATTCTCAAAAAATTTTTATTCATTTTTTGCTCCATCTCACTGAATGACATATGGACTTTAAGCCGCCGTCCGTCAACCAGCGAAACATTCACCGCGTGATTATCGCTTTCAAGAAGAAATATCTGGTCCAGGAATACCGTATGCCTGTCACGTCCCACTTTGAGCGCAATACGCTCTCTGTATCTGGTTCGGGATTCCGTCAAGCGTCTAAACGACTCTATGATGCCTTCGGTCGTCACCGGCTTTATCAAATAATGCACAGCATAAAGGGAAAAAGCGTCCACAGCGTGTTCACGGCTGAATGTTACAAAAACAATGCCGGTATCCGGAGAAATCTTCTGCAGCGCTTTAGCCGTATCGATCCCGTTCTCACCCGGCATATATATATCCAAAAAAACAATATCGATCTGAGGCGCCTTTTTTGCGGCCTCTAACAAAGAGGTACCGCTTACAAATTTTTCCGCACTTTTTGTCGGGTCCCATCCGCGCAGCGCTTCCTCAATTTGTTTCTGTTCATTCAAATCATCATCGCAAATCGCGATACGCATAAAGCATCACTCCAAGCTTGATTATTAAAGCGCTTCCACATACAATTACTCTAAAAATTATATCATAACCCGATAACATTTTCAATAAAAAACTTCAAAAAACTATTTGACGTTTACGAAACAAAATGCGACTTTTACGAAGTATTGACTCTTCGCAAAAATCAAGTTTGAATTCGTGAAAATTCGGAATGTTGTATTGAAAATATCAATTGTTTATGGTATACTTAAATATAAAAGGAATATTACCGCATTGTTTTTCCTGTGGTTATGCGGGCAGCAAAATTAAGCGTATGCCGGAAACGGCATCGATAAATAATAAAATATAAACATATATAATTATGGACTGGAGGAATTAATTTATATGACTACATTCATTATTGGACTTGCAATACTTTTAATCGGCGGCGCGCTGTACGGAAGAGTATGCGAAAAGGTTTTCGGACCCGATGACCGCGCGACTCCGGCTGTCAGATTAAACGACGGTATGGACTTCGTACCTATGAAAAAATGGAAAAATTCACTTATTCAGCTTTTGAATATAGCCGGAACGGGACCGATCCTGGGTCCTATACAAGGCATTCTTTTCGGTCCGATTGCCTTTTTGACAATCCCAATCGGCTGCATTATAGGCGGCGCATTTCATGATTACATGAACGGAATGATCTCCGTCCGCAGCGACGGCGCTCAAATGCCGTCACTCATACGTAAATATTTGGGCAAATATACATACCCGCTTTATAACGTATTTGTGTGCCTTACAATGCTGCTTGTAGGTACTGTGTTTATATATACTCCCGGAGATCTGTTCATAACACAGATTTTAGGAGCCGACAGCGGCGCGGGCAACCCCTTGGTATGGATCGTGTACGGTGTGATCTTTTTATATTACATAATCGCCACGCTCTTCCCGATCGATAAAATCATCGGCAAGGTTTATCCGTTTTTCGGCGCGCTGCTTGTTCTGTCCGCAATCGGTGTATTCATAGGTCTCTTTGTAAAAGGATATCCTCTTGACAATATTTGGGCAACGGGTGTGAGAGGCATCCACCCGGAGGGGCTTCATTTTATCCCGATATTTTTTGTAACTGTCGCCTGCGGAATTGTTTCCGGTTTCCATTCAACACAGGCGACGCTGGTCTCCCGTACAATAGGACACGAGAAGGAAGGACGCATGACGTTTTACAATATGATGATCGCCGAGGGCATTATTGCTATGATATGGGCAGCTGCCGCAATGGGAGTCATGAAACTCGGTCTGGCTAACGCGTCAACAAGTCCGACCGATGTCGTCGGCATAGTCGCAAAAAACCTGCTCGGCAGCATTGGAGGCATTATAGCCGTAATCGGCATTATTGTGCTTCCGATCACCTCCGGCGACACGGCGCTTCGCTCGCTCAGACTTATAATTGCCGAGGCGCTTAAAATAGATCAGTCCAAAAAGACCAAAAGACTTGGGATTTCAATCGTAATATTCGCGGTTGTGGCGGTTATTTTGTTGTTTGCGAAGCTGAACACGGGCGGATTTAACGTCCTCTGGCGTTATTTCGCATGGGCAAACCAAACGCTTGCCGTTTTCGCGTTCGGAATGATAACGGTATATATGTTCTGGAACAAACAGCCGTTTATAATGTCACTCCTGCCGGGAATGTTTTATATGTTCATAATTTCGAGCTTTATTTTAAACGCCGCTATAGGCTTTAATCTTCCGTGGTCGGTGAGCTACGCTATTGCCGGAGTTCTCACGGTCGTCTATGCCGCTGTTTTAATACGGCGCGGCAGAAACGGAGAAATAAGAACTAATTCAGCAAATCGTGCATAACGGCTGAGAGCTTGGCAAAATCAATCGGTTTTGCCACATGAGCGTTCATGCCGCTCTGGATAGCCGCCTTCTGATCCTCCTCAAAAGCGTTTGCGGTCATAGCCACAATCGGTATGCCCGCAAGCCTTTTGTCGGCAAGCGCGCGTATCGCCTTTGTTGCATCATAGCCGTTCATTCTCGGCATCTGCACATCCATAAGCACCATATCATAATAGCCCGGCTTTGAACTGCTTACCATATCTACAGCTTCCGTGCCGTCATTTGCTGTTTCTACAATAAACCCGCTTTCCTGAAGAATTTCCTGCGCAATCTCCATATTGAGCTCATTATCTTCAACCAGCAGAATCCGCCTGTCTTTCAAGGCCTCCACCGGATCCGGCAGCGTTTTCTTCTCGTGAACCTGAACTCCGTGCAGAACGGATACCAGAACATCC
>CANQKP010000136.1 GCA_947624495.1 uncultured Monoglobus sp.
GCCGGAGCCGGAGTTTCGGGCACCACGGGAGTGGGCGTCGCCGGAGCCGGAGTCTCTGTCACCACGGGAGTGGGTGTTGCCGGAGCCGGAGTCTCTGTCACCACGGGAGTGGGCGTCGCCGGAGCCGGAGTCTCTGTCACCACAGGAGTGGGCGTTGCCGGAGCCGGAGTTTCGTCAGTGCCCATAAAGTGCATTGACGCGGCAAAAAGATCCTCATTGTGTGATGTATCGATCACCACCGCGCCCCAATTGCTTTCTGTGCCGCCATAGTAAACATCTTTAAGAAAATCGCAGCCATAAAACGCGCCCTCTTTGATTTCTTTAAGACTCAGAGGCAGATATATTAATTTGATGCTGCTTGTATTAAAAGTGCTTTTTTCGAGACTTGTAATCCCTTCATGTATATTCACTTCGGACAAAGATGAGTATTTAAACGCGTTTTCCCGTATTGCCGAAACATGATCCGGAACCGTGAACTCTCCGGTTATACCGGACGGAACCGTAACAAGCGTTTTTTTGTCTTTGCTGAAAAGCAGCCCCGAATCCGAGCTGTAGACCGTGTTACCCTCATCCACTATGATCTCGGTCATGGTCATGCACCCGGTGAACGCCGAAGGCTGTATTTCTGTCACGCCGGCGGGGACTCTGACGCTTGTCAGCGAGCATAGTGTAAACATATTCGAGCCTATGCTCCTGAGGCTTTCGGGAAAGTCAATTTCCCTGAGATTGTTGCATTTTTGAAACACACCCTGTTCCAGTGTTTCAAGAGTGTCGGGCAGCGTCACGCTGTTCAGATTGTAACAGCTAAGAAATGCAAATTGCCCGATCGTTTTAATGTTGTCGGGAATAACCAGCGTTTTTAAATTACCGCAGCCTTGGAACACTCTTTCTCCGATAGCGGTAACCGGCAGCCCGTCTATCGTGCCGGGAACCGTAACCTCAGCCGGTCCTTTGATGTTGTTGTAGCCGGTAATCGTCACCGTTTTTCCGTCAATCACTTCCCATGTGTAGCGTGACAGAGGATCCTCGGTGGGCGTTGCGGTTGGTTTTATATCCTCACGCACATAGCTGCCGTCCGCCAAATCGTTCGCGTATTCCTCGATATATGTGTATCCGTTTGCTGAAAGTTCCGCCGCGTCATTTTTGTTTTTGTTTGTGCCGTTTAAATCCTCCCATCTGTCGGGCAGTCCGTCGCCGTCAGAGTCTTTTTCCGCCACGCCGGTAAGCTCCGGCAGACCGCCTGCCTCGGACGGAGTATCAATTATTCCGTGGTCGCCGTGGTCGCCGGCGCCGTTTCTTACATCACTCACTACTCTCGCGTCAAGACTGTCGCGCGAAAGGCTCGCGCCCGCGCCGTTTAGAACCGCTTCATAAGCCGCTTCCGCACTCTCGGTTTTAACGGGATAGTCCTTTTCGTATTTAAAATGAACGTTCTGCGCGGCAGCATTGTCAGATATCGGGCTGTAGTTTATACCCTTTGAGCTTGTGCCGCTTTTATCCTTAGTCCAGACATAGTAGTTCTGTGTGCTTCCGTCCTTGGTGACGCCGGCGGCGTTGTTCTCGGTTATCTCCGGATTGCCGTACATATAGTTGCCGTCAATATAGAGGTCGGTACTCCACGGGAACGTCTTATCGTTGCCTGTTGAGCTCAGCTCGTAAAACCTTTTGTTGTTGCTGCTGCCGGTGGCAGGACCCGGTTTATAGTAGCAGTTTATAATATTTGCCGCCATAGCCGCCTGTCCGCCGTAAGCGGTGTAGCTGTTCCAGTTATATATTACGTTGTTACGAAGGTCCGAAAGGTCGACCTGCTGTGACATATCGTAGGTATCACCCGCGAAGTCTCCCTCCGGAAGACGCGGATTGCGGCTCTTGTGATGAGCCATAAGGTTATGGTGAAAGCTGGCGTTCGAGCCGCCCCATATTCCGCCGTAGCCGTGGCTGCCCTTTTCGTGTACCGAATTGTTAAGGCTTTCCGAAACTATGCACCACTGCATCGTGAAATTCGTGTTGTCGTAAAAAGAGGCGCACTCGTCCACACTCCAGCTCACGGAACAGTGGTCGATTATAACATTGCTCGTGTTCCTGCCGCCAAGGGAGTCATCTTCAACATCGTTGTCGTCGCCCATTCTGAAGCGGAGATAGCGCATTATTATGTTAGAACAGCCGTTGCTGATATGCGTGTCATATCCGGTTACGCAAATTCCGTCGCCCGGCGCGGTCTGACCCAAAATCGTCAGATTGCTTTTGCTTATATTGAGGCGCGCCTTTAAGTGAATGTTTCCCGCAACGTCAAACACGATTATGCGGTTGTTCCTGCCCGACACCGCGTCACGGAGAGAGCCTTGTATAGCCGGTTCGTAATTATTTGGGTTATAGTCCTCAAGGGTGGTAACGTGATAGATTTCGGGTCTTGACGATGCTCTCGCGCCGGTCGTCCACATTCCGCCGCCCTCGGCGCCCGGAAATGCCGCGAGCTTTTCGGCGGCGGCTTTAGGCTCGCCCGCCACGACCCGGATTTGACATACGGATAAAATGAGTGT
Organism: uncultured Monoglobus sp.; assembly: GCA_947624495.1. Taxonomy (GTDB): domain Bacteria; phylum Bacillota; class Clostridia; order Monoglobales; family Monoglobaceae; genus Monoglobus. The sequence goes on from CANQKP010000136.1 coordinate 2,541, forward strand.
AAAAACAATAAAAATACTCAACGATTTTTGTAATTTAAGCTTCATATAACATCACCTTTCGTATAATTTTATCACATTTATTGTTATTTAATGTTTATTATACCATAAAATAATTGATTTGTAAATATTTAATCAAAAAAAGATAAAAAAGAGAAGAGGGCTATTCTTCAAAGCCCTCTCCCCAATTTACGCTGTTTACTTTTATGCTGCCCGCTTTTGAATAATCCTTCGTGTTTAAGACCTTTGGCGCGGTCACGCTTCCGTCCGTAATAATATCGGAGCATTCAAATTCCGTAATACCCGCTTCCGGGCTTATATAATTCTTTTTCATAATATCACCTCAAAAAATTTATTCGCTCACGACCGGCTTTTCGACCCAGTTCGTATCGTCCGCTTTTCCGGGTATAATTCCGGAGGTATAGATCAGGTCCCCGACCTTAACATACGCCATAGCGTAGTAGTCGGTGTCAAAATCGCTTATCTCGGTAAGGTCTCCGTAAAATCCCTTCTCGTTAAATCCATTTTCGCTCTTTATGTAGTGTTCCCTGTCGAGGATCGCGCCCGTGTCTCCGTTTACAAAGTAGAAGCCGTACTCGGTGACGTCACTGCCTTGAGCGTATGCCTGAAAGAACCTTATTATGCCGAGCTTCGGATTGCTCTCGCTTGCGGCATGGTCGTTTTCGGTGTAGTATCCGCCCTCCGAGCCGCTTTCGCCGAAGCTGACCGGTCCCTCGCCGTAGCTGTTGTCCGCTCCGTCAATTCTGAACGCGGTCAGATAGCTGCCCTTTCCGGTTTCATCGGGAGCCGTGCTTGTGTTGTCAAACGTTATAGTGTAAAACCCGCTTTCGAGATTGACTGTATCCTGCGCCACGCCGACGTTCATATAATTTGGGTTGTCGGTATTATTGGTATTATATTGGGCAACTTTGGTTTGTGTTTTCGTTTTCGTTAAATCAACCTTATTTTCCGCACCGTCTTTGTTAAACTTAACCTGATATCCGCGATTTTTATATTCGCGGAACAGCAGCTTGACAGTGTACTCTCCCGGAGTTTTAACGTAAAAGCTGAGTTCGCCGTCGATATTATTGCAATACTTTGTGTATTCTGTCGGAAAGTCGTTTAACTCTCCGAAAGGCTTGCTCATTCTTTCGTAATCGTCTGTATAATCAGAATTGTCAAGCTTCCAATTTCCGGCGGTATAAGACGTATCCGCGCCAAAGTCGCTTGCCTTGTATATCGTGTTGGTTTTTATCATTACCGATGTGTCCGGTGAGTCCTCAAGCTGAGGCGCGTCCGGGTCATAGTCGTAGTTCCGAACGAACGAGCCGTCCGCCAGGTCGTTGGCGTATTCCTCTGCATAGGTATAACCGCTTTCTGTGATTTTTACGCTGTCGGCGCTGTCGTACTTGTTAAGACCGTTTTTGTCCTCCCACTCGTTGGGAATACCGTCATTGTCGCTGTCCTTTGCGGCTTTGCCCGAAAGCTCCGGCAGACCGCCTGCCTCGGACGGAGTATCAATTATTCCGTGGCCGCCGTGGGCACCGGTGCCGTTTCTTACATCGCTCACTACTCTCGCGTCAAGACTGTCGCGCGAAAGGCTCGCGCCCGCGCCGTTTAGAACCGCTTCGTAAGCGTCCGCCGCGCTCTGGGTTTTAACGGGATAGTCTTTTTCGTATTTAAAATGAACGTTCTGCGCGGCGGCATTGTTCGATATCGGGCTGTAGTTTATACCCTTTGAGCTTGTGCCGCTTTTATCCTTAGTCCAGACATAGTAGTTCTGTGTGCTTCCGTCCTTGGTGACGCCGTCGGCGTTGTTCTCGGTTATCTCCGGATTGCCGTCCATATAGTTGCCGTCAATATAGAGGTCGGTACTCCACGGGAACGTCTTACCGTTGCCCGTTGAGGTCAACTCGTAAAATCTTTTGTTGTTGCTGCTGCCGGTGGCAGGACCCGGTTTATAGTAGCAGTTTATAATATTTGCCGCCATTGCCGCCTGTCCGCCGTAAGTGGTGTAGCTGTTCCAGTTATATATTACGTTGTTACGAAGGTCCGAAAGGTCAACCTGCTGCGACATATCGTAGGTATCACCCGCGAAGTCTCCCTCCGGAAGACGCGGATTTCTGCTCTTGTGATGAGCCATAAGGTTATGATGGAAGCTGGCGTTCGAGCCGCCCCATATTCCGCCGTAGCCATGGCTGCCCTTA
>CANQKP010000137.1 GCA_947624495.1 uncultured Monoglobus sp.
GGGATAAGCTCAGCCACGCGCATGACCCGCGGCGGCTCGGCGTGCAGTCTTTCTGACATTCAAAACAATGATATTCTCTATTATGTGCCGGAGCTTGATATGGCGTTTGTGTATAACAATAAAATAACCGGAGTATACGAAAAAGCCTCGCCAAACAAAGATAACCCGACCGAGATAGTGGTTTCCGGAGAAACATACAAGGTCGAGGGGGCGCAGGCGTTTATCAAACTATCCTCCGGCGGCAGCCTGAACTACGGCGACACCGTAACGCTGCTTCTTGGCAGGACCAACGATGTGGCGGATGTTATCACAAGCGGAATTGAATACACCGAGATCGCCGGCTATGCCGTCGCGACCGGAACCAAAACATATACCTCCGGCGATCTTAAGGATTATTCAGGATACTATATCAGAATAATTACGCCCGACGGCGAGGCGCATGAGTACACCTGCTCGTCGGACTATGAGGATTACAAAAACTCGATCGTGTCGCTCTCGATCAATAACGGCACAGCGACCGCGCGGGTCACAAGCGACCGCTCAGGGGCTTACGGCGTTTTCAAGGCAAACGCGATGACGCTCGGCGACGACTCGGTTTCTGATGACGTTCAGATCCTGGATGTGGGAACGACCGATAAAAACCGGCAGTCACTGTATACCAAAATATATCCGTCCCGAATTGACGGCGTTAATCTTTCAGCCGACAAGATACTTTACGCGCACAAAGACGCATCGGGCGAGATAGACAAACTGATACTCAACGACGCAACAGGCGACAGCTACACATTCGGTATCGCAACTTCTGTAAAAAACATAAGCGGCTTCGGGACCACGGCAAGCGGGACTTATACCTATATCGTAAACGGAACCGAACAGATATTCAATAGTACAAGCGCGATGTATCCGATCACGAGCGGCGTCGGAATTCGACTGTCATCAATCCAAAATCCCGACATCATGAGCAACCTGAACGAGATCAACGGAACAATTCAGATTATCAGCGAGACCGCGCTTACAGCCAACGGTAAAACCTACGCGATAGCGCCCGATGTTCAGGTGTACGAAAAGGAGTACTCCACCTCCGCTCTCTACAGGATGATACCGATAAGCGAAATTATAAACTCCGACTCACATTCACTTTACGCGTACTATGACAAACCGCCGTCAAGCGGCGGCAGGGTCCGTATTATAACAGCAGTCAAAAGCAGGTAGGTCTGCTACAGATCAAGCAGCCTTTCGGCGTTTTCGTGAAGTATCAATTCACGCTCTCTCTCAGACAGCTCAAGCTTCTCAAAAAGCTTGAGCTCGTCTTTTGCGTTCCACATGGGATAGTCCGTTCCGAACATAACATGATCCGCACCATATCGGCGTATAAGCTCATTCACGCGTTCGGTCGGGACCTCGTACATAGTGCTTGAGGTATCGACATATATTTTTCTTCCGGCATACGCCTCAACCGCATCATACCATTCCGACCAGCCGCCGAAGTGAGCGCCGATGACTTTCATATCGGGAAAGTCGTCCATTACCTTTGCCATTCTCTCCGGCTTGCTCCATTGATACCTGAAATCTCCGGTATGTACAAGCAGAGGTATTCTTCCTGATACCGCCTCATAAATATTGTACGCCTTCTTATCATCAATATTAAATCTCTGAAAATCAGGATGAATTTTAAGTCCCTTAAGACCAAGCTTGATACAGCGGTCAATTTCGCCCTCTATATCGTCAAAATCCGGATGCATTGTCATAAACCCGATTATTCTGTCGGGATATTTTTGCGTGCATTCGTATATAAAATCGTTTATGGACACGACCTGATGCGGAGTCGTGGCGGGCGAGTGAATTACAGCCTTGCCTACCCCCGCCTCGTCCGACATCTCGATGAGTCTGCTCAAGGTCCCGTTGTTTACGACCGGCAGGTCATAAAACACCTGTATCCCATGAGACGCCTTTTGTGCTATCTTATCCGGAAAAACATGGGCGTGTACGTCAATTATCATTTTTATGCTGTCTCCTTTATTAATGTTTGTTAAATTAAACGCGGTTATATTATATATTTTCCCCGCACATTTGTCAATATTTTAGAATACAAAACGTCTTTCAATAACAGCAATGCCGATTTTTGTAAATCAAGCAAACTCCTGTCTTTCTATGCTTTCTTTGTATTTCTGTAAAAAACGTTCCGCTATCGGCGTAAAGATCTGATATTTTTTCCATATCATATATATTTTTGTTTCAAGCTTCGGAAACAAAGGGCGAAAAACAAGTCCGCTGTCAGGGCTTGTGTCTATCAGTTTGTCAAGAGTCAAAAGATAACCAAGACCCTCTTTTACAAAAAGCGAGGCATTATATGACAGCCGAAACGAGCCTTCAAGATGCAGCTCATCCATTCGGTTCCCTCCCCAAATCGGAATATCTTTTTCCCAGCCCTGACCGGAGCAAAATAACGGAAGTCCTATCAAATCATCAACACATATATTTTTCTTTGCGGCAAGCGGACTACTTGACGGCAACACAAGACCCCAAATATCAGTTTCCGGAAAACATATATAATTGTATTTTGCGGAGTCCGGTCTTTCGGCAAGAACAGCAAAATCAAGCAGTCCTTTGTCAAGCCTTTCGGTCACCTGTTCCGTATCACCGCTTGTAATATGGTACCGAAGTTCGGGATAAAGCTTTTTAAAGTTATTGATAGACCGCGCCAAAAAACGAATTTGATATGTTTCCGCAAGTCCGAAATAAATATCTCCGCCTTTAATATCGTCGAGAGCGACAAATTCATCAATAATTTTATCCGCCATATTTATTAAGTCTTCAGCCCGTTTACGAAGCAAGATGCCCTCCTCTGTCAGAGATATGCTGAAGCTGTGACGAACAAATAATTTTTTGCCAAGCTCGTCCTCAAGCGACTGTATCTGCTTTGAAAGGGTCGGCTGCGTAACATGAAGATATTCGGCGGCGCGGGTCATATTTTCTTCTCTTGCAACCGCCAAAAAATATCGAAGCGTGCGTATTTCCATAAAAACTCTCCTTTATGATATTCCATAAAGGAATATCACGATATAAATTATAACAATTTGCAAATCAAATGTCAATAATATATAATAGAATTATATACAACATGGAACGAAATGCAAAACAATATTATGAAAGGAAGGTAATTCAAATGACCGAAACGATCAAGCTTACAAATGAATGGGATAAAACCTTTCCGAAGAGCGAAAAGGTCAACCACAAAAAAGTAACATTTCACAACCGATACGGGATCACTCTTGCGGCGGATATGTATACTCCGAAAAACGCAGACGGGAAGCTTGCAGCGATAGCAGTATGCGGTCCGTTCGGCGCTGTCAAGGAGCAGGCGTCCGGACTGTATGCTCAAACTATGGCGGAACGCGGTTTTTTGACAATAGCGTTCGATCCGTCATTCACCGGCGAGAGCGGCGGTAAGCCCAGATTTATGGCGTCGCCCGATATCAACACCGAAGATTTTCAGGCAGCAGTTGATTTTCTTTCCGTGTGCGAAAATGTCGATCCCGACAAAATAGGAATAATCGGCATATGCGGTTGGGGCGGCATGGCGCTTAACGCCGCGGCGCTCGATACCAGGGTAAAAGCGGCGGCAGCCTCGACTATGTACGATATGACGCGCGTGAATGCCAAGGGATATTTTGACGCTGATGACAGTGAGGAAAAACGCTATGCTGCAAAAAAAGCGCTCAATGCTCAAAGAATTACCGATTACAAAAACGGCAGCTACGCTCTCGGCGGCGGAGTTGTTGATCCGCTTCCGGAGGACGCGCCGTTCTTTGTCAAAGATTATTATGATTACTATAAAACAAGCCGGGGCTACCACAAACGCTCCCTCAACTCAAACGGAGGATGGAACATAATCGGCTGTATGTCTTTTATTAATCAGCCAATATTACAGTACAGCAATGAAATAAGAAGCGCAGTGCTTATTATGCACGGAGAAAAAGCACATTCCTGCTACTTCAGCCGCGACGCATATGCAAATATGATAAACGGCAGCAAATACGCCGACAACAAAGAGTTGTTAATAATCCCCGACGCGGTCCACACCGACTTGTACGACGGCGGAGGCAAAAACGCTATTCCGTTTGACAAACTGGAGCAATTCTTTAAAAATAATTTGAGCTGAAAAGAGCCGGAGTCATTTATGACTCCGACAGCGTGTCAAAAAAAGTGTTTTATATAGCTATAATAAAGCTGCGAGCTAAAAATAGCTCTGAAATATCGCCGGACCCGGTTCCGTCATGCCACGCCCGGACGGCAAAGCAGCTATTTTTAGCTCGCATAAACTGCGTATTTTCAGGGGTTTTAGGGGACGAAGTCCCCTAATTCGTTCCACCCAAAGGGTGGAGCGAACCCGCCCGGGTGTGGCGGGCGGAATTGGGCTCGGGCTATTTAAATTTTGAAAAACGGAGTTTTTCTACAAAAAGCCGGAGTCAAATATGACTCCGGCTCAGTCTGTCGAAAAAGGCCGGTCAAGCGAGAGCTTGGCGGGTCTTTTGAAATAGAAATGAGAAAAATTGTAAAATATATGCCGAACTCATTGAAGCAGAGAAGTCCTTCCATCGCCTGGTTGCGTATTTTTTCAAATTCATCGCAGCAAATTTAAGCTTTACCCATTTTGTTACTTGGG
>CANQKP010000138.1 GCA_947624495.1 uncultured Monoglobus sp.
AATTTTTACTTGATACGCTGAGGCAGTGTGAAGAACTCTCTTCACACTGCCGTTATTACAATTTTTCGAATATCAGTTTGCTGTTTTCGTCAATTTGGTATAAAAATTCGGGATGCTATTGAATACCTCAAACAAAGCGTTTGTTTGACACATACTGCTTCAATCAAGCCGTCATCCGGAATTGCCATGGGCAGCAGTTTGCCGGATAAATCCTTAATAGCTTAATTGATCTTTTTTACTATATTATAGCATACAAAATATATCAGTACTAATCCGCAAAGGCATAAAGCTACTACCTCAGCCGCCATATCAAGACCCATACCGCTTAAAATCAACATGGCGACTCCGGAGGCGTAAATATACAAAATGAATGCCCATTGGATCGCTTTGCGGTATATCATCAAATTACGCTCGTCTTTTTCGACTATTTCCAGTTTTTTCATTTTTTCGGGGTTGGATATTATAATGCAGTTCTTTACTGTAAGCATCAAACCGCACAGAAAATATGCGATGCCGTATGAGTAGAATATTTCCGCCGCATATCCCATGACCCGTAGCGCTATCATTACGGCGCCAAGGATCATAACCAAAATGTTATACGTAATTCTTACCTTTATTTTTTTATTGAAATCCATAGTTAATCCTCCTCAAATATAAATACTTCCTCGATTTTTGCGCCGAAAATTCGGGCAATGTTGTGCGCGAGCTGCAAGGACGGATTGTAGTTTTCCTTTTCAACCGCAATTATTGTCTGCCTTGTGACCCGAACCGCCTTTGCCAGCTCATCCTGAGTTATTCCGTTCATTTTACGCAGCTCTTTTATCCTGTTTTTCAGAAAATCATCTCCTTTTAGTGAATGTAAAGTATACCTTACATTTTTAATTATAACAGGTTTTTCGAAAATGTCAAGTATATTTTACATTTTTGCTTAAAAATTTTATGATTTATTGATGTTTACACTAACGAGAGCTTAGCGCGGAAAGATATTGTTCTCGGTGTTGATATCGAGTCAAATTGCACAAGGTACGCACCTTTTTCTGTGTCTATCTTCAAAATGCTGCCTTCGCCAAAATATTCATTGCGTACGCGCGCTCCGACCGGAAGCAGTATGCTTTCTAAATTTTCCGGCATATATTTTTCGGTGTAAGCAATATATTCTCGCGCGTCAGCGATGAGGGCGGCATTTGGTTTTTCCGTGTATTCCAACAGGCTGCTGTCAATATCCAGCACAAACCGCGAAGGGTAACGAGGAGAACCGTCAAAGCTGCGTCCCTCGGCGCATGACAAATACAACCGCTTTTCCGCGCGGGTCATGGCAACAAATGCGAGACGGCGTTCCTCTTCCATACCGAGAAGATCTTTTATTTTTCTTGACGGGAACACGCCCTCGTTCATACCGCATAGAAACACATACGGAAATTCCAGCCCTTTTGCGGCGTGAACGGTCATAAGCTTCACCTTGTCGGAAGTGTCTTCTGTATCGGCATTTGTGAACAGCGCGACATGGGTAAGGAAGTGTGCCGCTGTTGCTTCTTCGCCGCAGGTGGTTTCGTATTCATGCACTGACTGTTTTAGCTCCGCGAGATTGTCAAGCCGTTCCTGACTGCCTTCAGTGCGCAGCATCGTTTCGTATCCGCTTGCGTTCAAAATCGCAGAAAGCAGATCCGACACCGGCATTTTCTCGTATTCCGCAGTAAAATCCTCGATAAGGCGCACAAAACGCGCAGCTTTTGTAGCCTTAAAGATGTCGTCATCCAAATTTTGTTTCAGCGCGCTATACAAAGTACATTCATTTTCCGCAGCATATTTTTCCAAAAACTCCATACGTCTCCTGCCTATATTACGCTTTGGGTTATTGACGATACGCCGAAACGAGAGATCGTCCTGCGATATGATCATACGGAGATAGCTGAGAGCATCCTTTATTTCCGCGCGTCCGAAAAACGGGACTCCGCTGTAAATATGATATGGGAGCTTTGCTTTTAAAAGCGCTTCCTCAACGGAGCGGGAGACATAATGAGCGCGGTAAAGAATTGTCATATCCCGATAATCTATGCCTTTTTCATGCAGTTTTTCTATTTGAGAAGCGATCCATTCAGCTTCCGACTCGGCATTATTGGCGGAATGAAATACGACCGGCTCCCCGCTTGGAAGCGCAGGCTCAAGCTCCTTTTTGACGCGGTGCGTATTTTTTTCAATCAGCGAATTCGCGGCGGCTAAAATCTGCGGCGTTGAACGGTAATTCTTCAGCATCATGATAGTTTTGACGGAAGGAAAATGTTTATCAAAGTCCATAAGATATTTCATATTCGCGCCGCGCCAAGTGTAAATTGTCTGGTCTGGGTCTCCTACAATAAAAAGGTTGTTGTGGTATGTACATAAAGCTTTCATTAGTTCATATTGCAGGCTGTCTATATCCTGAAATTCGTCGATCATGATATATTCGAGGCGTTGCTGCCATTTAAGGCGGATCTCCTCGTTTTGCGCAAAAATATATAAAGTAAACTTTATAAGATCGTTATAATCCAGCCCGAAACATTTCTTTTCCTGATAAAGATAGCCGTAAAAAATAATATCATTTGCTGAAACAGCGTTTAAATATTTTTCGCGCAGCGCTTCTAATGACATATCTATCATATCAAGGTAATATTCGGGCTTTTTGAAGAGTTTTTGTATCTCGATCATATCCCGCGCATCGGAAAAAGTCTTGTCCCGCAGGGTAAGACCGCGCTCCTCATATATTATGCGGAGCATAGAGTCTATATCACTGTTGTCAAGGACAAGAAAATTTTTCGGGTACTGTACCGCGTGGCTGTCCTCCTGGAGGACTGATACGCAAAATCCGTGAAAAGTATTGATGTAGCCTGTATCGTTATCGCCTATGAGGTTGTGGATACGCTGACGCATCTCGTTTGCCGCTTTGTTTGTAAAGGTAACACAGAGAATGTTTTCGGGAAGGATACCAAGCTCGTTTACAAGAAAGGCGAAACGATGAGTAAGCGCCCGTGTTTTGCCGGAACCCGCACCGGCGATCACGCGCACATAACCCTCTGTTGATGTCACAGCATCAAGCTGTTCGCTGTTAAGTCTGTGTTTCATTTTTAACGACCTTTCCCGTCCGCATTTTGAATTCTTTATTTGCAGTTTTTTATATATTGTTTTAAATATTTTCCTGTTTTACTGTTCTCACAGCCGCAGATCTCATCCGGCGTGCCTGCCGCGACGATCTCACCGCCGCAAACGCCGCCGTCAGGACCCATGTCGATTACATAATCCGCATTCCTTATAACATCAAGATCATGTTCGATCACGATAACGGTCGCACCGTTTTCAATCAGTTCTCGGAACACCTTCATCAAAACCTCAACATCAAGCGGATGCAGTCCTATAGTAGGCTCGTCAAACACAAAGACAGTGTTTGACTGCCCTTTTCCCATCTCGCTTGCAAGTTTAAGGCGCTGCGCCTCGCCGCCGGAGAGACTCGGCGTTTGCTCTCCTAACGTCAGATATCCCAAACCAAGCTCGTGCAGCACACGGAGTTTGCGCTCAACGCGCGGAAGATCAGCGCATACTCTAAGCGCTTCGTCAATGCTCATATCCATAAGTTCCGGAAGTGTGGCTGCCCGTCCGCAATGTTTCGGTACACGCCGAACCAGGCTTGCGTCCTTTGAATAACGGGAACCGCCGCAATCCGGACACGGTATCTCTACATCAGGCAAAAACTGAACGTCCAGATTGATTGAACCTGTGCCGTCGCAGGTGGGGCAGCGCAGCTTTCCGGTGTTATATGAAAAATCACCGGCTTTATAGCCCCTTTCTTTTGCATCCGCCGTTCTTGCGTAAACCTTACGCAGTTCATCATGCACATCGGCATAGGTGGCGACGGTAGAACGCACGTTAATGCCTATTGGCGTTGCGTCGATAAGCTTGACCTGTTCAATTCCGTCAGCGGAAACGGCTTTTACGTGCTTCGGAAGTTTGCCGCCTCGGATAGATGCTTCAAGAGCGGGAATAAGGCTTTCCAAAATCATCGTCGTTTTACCTGAACCGGATACGCCGGTTACCGCGATCAGCCGTCCTTTGGGAAAATCCGCTTCAAGCGGCTTTACCGTATGGATCTTGGATGTTGACAAATGAATGGTTCCAATAGAAAACATCTGTTCGGGCGTAATATGTTTTTTAATATCAATCTTCATTTTTCCGGAAAGAAAATTGCCGATCATCGAATTTTGATCGTTTTTAATATCATCAAGCGTCCCTTGCGCAATGATCGTCCCGCCGTCCGCTCCTGCCCTCGGACCGAGTTCGACAAGCCAATCTGCCGCGGAAAGCACATTTATGTCGTGATCCACTAAAACCACCGAGTTACCGTCGGCAACCAGGTCATGCATAACTCCGGTCAGCCCCTCAAGATTTGAAGGATGCAGACCGATAGACGGTTCATCGAGAACATAAAGAACACCGGTCGTGCGGTTGCGTACAGCACGGGCAAGCTGCATCCTTTGCCGCTCTCCTGTAGAAAGTGTAGAAGCAGCACGGTCAAGCGTCAGATATGAAAGCCCAAGATCCGTGAGACGCTTTGCGGCGTTCGCGAACGATTGGCAAATACTTTCAGCCATCGGGCGCATCTCTTCGGGTAAGGAAGCCGGAACACCGGCAACC
>CANQKP010000139.1 GCA_947624495.1 uncultured Monoglobus sp.
GACGACGGAGTGTTCACAAGTATGCGGCAGGTCTTCATTCGCTCGCCGAATTTGTCTAACTTTTCCCTCTCGGTCACGGTGTTAAGATATATTGAGGAGGTGTGACCGTATCCGCCGTCGGCTATGAGCTGTTCCGCTTTGTCAAGTGCGTCGTCAAAATTCTTCGCCTTGTACATGGCAAGCACGGGCGACAGCTTTTCGTGAGCAAATTCCTCGCTTAAGTCAACACTTTCAACCTCGCCTATCATTACGCGGGTCGGCTCCGGTATTTCTACGCCCGCGAGGCGCGCTATAGTAACGGACTTCTGACCCACGATTTTTGCGTTGAGCGCACCGTTTATTATAATAGTTTTGCGCACTTTGTCGATCTCATCGGGTTTCAGGAAATAACAGCCGCGATACTCAAATTCTTTTTTGACCTTTGAGTATATTGATTTGTCAACAATAACACTCTGCTCCGAGGCGCATATCATTCCGTTGTCAAAAGACTTTGAATGTATAATAGAGTTAACAGCCTGAATAATGTCCGCGCTCTCATCTATGATCGCGGGAGTGTTGCCTGCGCCCACGCCGATTGCTGGCTTTCCGGACGAGTAAGCCGCGGTGACCATGCCCGGTCCTCCCGTTGCCAGGATGCAGTCCGCCTCATGCATAATAAGATTGGTCATATCAAGCGACGGAATGTCTATCCAGCCGATAATATTTTCCGGCGCTCCGGCTTTTACCGCCGCCTCAAGCACGATCCTCGCCGCCTCTATCGTTGATTTTTTTGCTCTCGGATGAGGACTGATAACAATACCGTTTCTGGTTTTTAAGGCGATAAGCGTCTTAAATATCGCGGTGGAAGTCGGATTGGTGGTGGGTATTACCGCTGCCAAAACTCCTATCGGTTCAGCGATCTTCTTTATTCCGAAAGCCTTATCCTCATAAATAACGCCGCAGGTCTTTTCGTTTTTGTACTTGTTATAGATATATTCCGATGCGTAGTTGTTTTTAATTACCTTATCCTCAACAACGCCCATGCCGGTTTCCTCAACAGCCATCTTCGCAAGCGGTATCCGCGCCATATTTGCCGCAATCGCCGCCGCCTTGAAAATTTTGTCGACGCGCTCCTGAGAGTATGAGGAAAACTTCCTTTGTGCTTCCCTGACCTCGGCGAGCCGTTTTTCAAGGCTCTCAACGCTGTCAACCAAATACTCTTTCATGCTATCAGTTCCTTTCTGTAATTTTTAATTGATAAAATTTTAACAATCTATGTTAAAATAATAACACATAATATAAATATTTACAATATTAATATTTTACTAAGTTATACCCGTTTATATTTTTTATTTTGTTAAATTTTTATCAATCCTCCTCCGCTGCGCGGCACTATTCACAAACCTGAGAATTAGGACACAAATATATTATGCAAAATATTTTAAGATATTATAAAAAAACAAAAGTCCCGTGCTGTGCGGGACTCCATTTGTTTATATGGTTAATTAAAGTTTCCGGTCAATGATTTGAGGCAGCTAAAAACTAATTATTGACAACTCCGTGCTGTTCGGATATAATAAATATTGAAAATCGGAGCGCTTCGGCGTTCCGTAAATTTTTTAGTGTGTACAAAAGGGGCGGCTGTATGAAAAAAACCATGCTTAAGGGCAATATTATACTTATGCTGACCGCTGTGATATGGGGCGTCTCGTTCGTATCACAGCGCGTAGGAATGGAATACATAAAGCCTAATACCTTTAACGGTATCCGCACAATACTCGGTGCGTTTATTTTGATACCGTTTATTTTTGTGCGCGGCAAAACCGGTAAAAGCAGACCGTCCGACGGAAAAAAACTCCTTATCGGCGGCATTGTATGCGGCGCGCTGCTATGCGCAGCCGGTACGCTCCAGACGTGGGGAATGGTGTACACGACGTCCGGCAAAAGCGGATTTATAACGGCAATGTATATGATTTTTGTGCCGATCATCGGTCTTTTCGCTGGCAAAAAAATACGAGCCGCAACAGCAGCCGGCGTTGTTCTTGCTGTTGCGGGAATGTATATGCTGTCAATCGGCGGTACGGATATTGCGGTTAACAAGGGCGACGTTATAACGCTTGCGTGTGCGTTTATTTTCGCGTTTCACATCATGGCGATCGACCGCTTTTCAAGTGAAGTCGACTGCGTAAAACTTGCGTGCCTGCAATTTTTTGTCTGCGGCACGATCAACATAATACTTATGTTCCTGTTTGAGCATCCCGACTGGGAGCTTGTGCGCGCGTGCGCCGTGCCGATTTTGTATTCGGGCATTTTGAGCTGCGGCACGGCGTACACGCTGCAGATCGTCGGTCAGCAGTACGCCGAACCGACAACAGCTTCTATCATAATGAGTCTCGAATCGGTTTTCGCCGCGCTTGCCGGTTGGGCGATCCTTAACGAAACGCTTACGCTTAGAGAAGTGTTCGGCTGCATACTTATGTTCGCCGCGATTATTATCGTGCAGCTTCCGCCAAAAAGCAGAGATAGTAAAACTGCCGGCAGCTCAAAGCCCTAAACTGCGTACAGGATGCAATCCGCAAACAAGGGGGAATTAACTTATTCGTTTATTCTTAGTATTTGCAGGCAATGCTTCTGCTTAATACATATTTTATTATATCTCTTTAAAACTCCAAACACTGCGCTTGCACAAACGGTCTTTGGTTGCCGTCCCACAGCATTGCCTTGACCGTTGCGCCGTATTCAGCTTCAATCTCAGCTTCAAACTGTTTATCCCCGGTTACCGTTTCATTTATATATTTAAGACTCTGTAATACATCGTCTTTGTATACCGCAAGTATGAATACCGCTTCTTGCTCGCTTCCGGTGGGAACATACATATGAACTGACGCTTTTGCCTTTGCCGGAGAGCCGTTTAACGCGGGTATTTTTTCCATATCGATTTCTTTATCCACGGTAATCTCGTCCGGTTCTTGTGTTGCCGTCGCAGTCGGGGTTGGACTCGGCGGATTTGGCGTTACCGCTGCCGTCGGAGTCGGCATTGGCGGATTTGGCGTTACCGCTGCCGTCGGAGTCGGCGTTGAGGGATTCGGAGTTTCTGTTGCCGTCGGAGTCGATGTTGACGGGTTTGGAGTTTCTGTTGCCTCCGGAGTTGGTGTTGACGGATTTGGAGTTTCCGTTGCTGTCGGAGTCGGGGTTGACGGATTTGGAGTTTCCGTTGCCGTCGGTGTTGGCGTTGACGGATTTGGTGTTACCGTTGCCGTCGGCGTCGCCGTGGGCGTTGGGCTTGGTGTTACCGTCGCTGTTGGCGTCGGACTTGGTGTTGATGTTGGTGTTGCCGTCGCTGTCGGTACCGGACTCGGCGGGTCGGGTACTGCCGTTGGTGTCGGTGTTGGGCTTGACGTCGGCGTTGCCGTAGGCATAGCAGTTGGTTCTACCGTTGGTGTTTCCGTCGCTGTTGGTATCGGACTTGGTGTTGGTGCTGGCGTTGCCGTCGGTGTCGGACTTGGCGGGTTAGGAGTCGCCGTCGGCGTTGTTGTCGCAGTTGGTTCTGCCGTAGGAGCCGGCGTTGTATTCGGAAGCGCGTCCCATTGAGCTTTTAAATATACATCGTCGTCATCAAAAAGAACCAGATCACTGCGTGGGTCGAAGCGCTCGCTGAAGCCCTTCGTTGTGCACCAGCCGAAAAAACTGAAGCCGCTGCGGACAGGGTCGGGGATCTCCTGCGTAATGCGCGTGTTTTTCCGCGCCTTTATCTCAAATTCCGGCGCGCCGTTGTCCGGATTGAAGTGAATTGTTATCTCTTTGCCGGGCAGATCGCTCCAATGGGCGTACACAGTGTGATCCTCACCGTCCATTATCCGCTGCTCCGCAGTGATTTTTTCGCCTCCCGCTGCCCGGGTGTACCAGCCTAAAAACACCCGCTCCGGCCGGGTCGGTTCGGCGGGCATAATTTCGCCGTAGCGCGAATACTGTTCCGCCGTTTTTCTGTTTGGCGGCGCCGCTCCGTCATAATTATAATCAAATGATACAGTCAGCTCCTTTTCCGGACCGTCGTCCCAAAGTGAATAGCCGTCCATAACCTTCATGCGTATGCGTTTGAACGCCTTGCTGCGCTCGGGGCAAAGAATCATAAGCGCCTGCCGCCAGTCCTGCTTGGTATAGCCGGTAAAATAAAAACGGCAAAATTCGGCAAAGTCCTCCAGGCTGCTCGTATGGGAATAGTCGGAGACCGAATAGCAATCGGATGCCATGGCGTTTTTCCATTCCATTCCCGTCGAATACCGTGGATATCCGTAGTCGGAGTAATACCACCAGTCGATACTGTGCCCCAGCTCGTGAACTATGCTCTCTATCATGGTATAGACGGACGGTGTAGTCGCGAGTATTATATTAAGATGCGTTGCGCTGCACTGATATACCCCGCTGCCGGGGGTCGGGCTTTTGTAACATGTGGCGTCTTTGATATGACTTCTGAGCTCATAGGGGATATGTGCCAGCACCTGACCGAAGGTGTCGGCATTTTTCCGTCCGACGATGCTGTCCTCAATGGATATTTTTATTGTTTGCACGCGCTCGCCGCCCGCGGCGTCCTTATCATGAACCTCGAGGATATACGGATATCGCGTTGTTCCGTTATCCTCGTTGGCGAACGGCTCTCTTTCGGGATAAAGCCTGTAATACGC
>CANQKP010000140.1 GCA_947624495.1 uncultured Monoglobus sp.
GGTCCGATCGGTCCTCAGGGTCCTGCCGGTCCCGCAGGTCCGCAAGGTCCCGAAGGTCCCGCAGGCGCAGCAGGCGAAACCGGAGCCACAGGTCCTGCCGGTCCTGCAGGTGCGACAGGCGCAGCCGGTCCACAGGGTCCCGAAGGTCCGGAAGGTCCCCAGGGACCTGCCGGTCCTATAGGTCCCGCAGGTCCCGCGGGTCCGCAAGGTCTCACAGGTCCGCAGGGTCCCGCAGGTCCCGCGGGTGCAACGGGTCCCGCAGGTGCAACGGGTCCCGCAGGTCCGGAAGGTCCTCAGGGAGAGCCGGGAACGGTGCTTAGCTATGCTGACTTTTACGCGGTTATGCCGCCCGACAACGCGGACACTGTAGGTGTCGGTGAAGACGTTGACTTCCCGAACGACGGTCCCATAGGCGGAGCCGGCATAGCGAGGGCAACCGCCAGCTCGTTTACTCTTGCTGACGCGGGAACCTACTTGGTACAGTTTGAAGTGTCTGTTACACAGGCGGGTCAGCTTGTTCTGACTTTGGACGGCGCGGAACTGCCCTACGCGGTGTTCGGACGCGCTTCCGGCTCAGACCAGATCGTCGGTATGGCTATAATCACCACGACCGCCGCAGGTTCTGTTCTCACCGTGCGCAACCCGGCGGCAAATCCGGCGGCTCTTGCAATTACCCCCACAGCCGGCGGAACGCTGCCGACATCCGCACATCTGATCATTACTCAGCTTGCCTGATATTAAAAATATCCCTGAACCGGAGATCTCCGGTTCAGGGAACTTACATAAAATCACAGTTTCTTTATAGAACAGACCGCCTGAGAGGATATCCCCTCCTCTGCTCCCTCAAAGCCGAGACCCTCTGTGGTGGTCGCTTTGACGCTCACGCGGTCGGCTTCAATTTCCAGCGCGACCGCAATATTTTTGCGCATCTTCTCAATATACGGCGCAAGCTTCGGTCTCTGTGCGACAACCGTAGAGTCAATGTTTATCACCGAATATCCGCTTTTCTTAAGGAGTTCTCCCACCTGTCTTAAGAGAGCTATGCTGTCAGCTCCGCTGTACTTTGGATCCGTGTCCGGAAAATGCTTTCCTATATCCCCCAAAGCGGCGGCGCCGAGCAGCGCGTCCATAACGGCATGGACGAGAACATCGGCGTCGCTGTGTCCGAGCAAGCCTTTGCAATGCTCAATTTCAACGCCGCCTATGATCAGCTTTCTGCCCTCCGAAAGTTTATGCACATCGTATCCGGTGCCTATGCGCAGTTCCATAAAATCCTCCAAAATCATCTGCTTTCAAGTATCTTTTCCGCCAGCACAAGGTCTTCGGGAGTGGTGATTTTGATGTTGTTGTAATCCCCCTCCACAACCTTGATCCGCTCGCCCGACAGCGCCTCGACAACAGCGCAGTCATCGGTGAAGTCAAGATCCTTGTTTCTTGCCCTCGTATGCGCTTTCATAATGAGGTCGAACCTGAAGCACTGCGGAGTCTGGATCGAGATCAGGCTGTTCCTGTCCGGAGTTGTTGATATAAAACCGTAGTCGTCTATCTGCTTAATTGTGTCCTTGACTCTCACGCCAACAGCCGCTGCCTCGCAGGAACCGCTTTCGATCTCGGATATCAGCTTTAAAATATGATTGGGACTGATAAACGGTCTGGCGCCGTCATGGATAAGCACAATGCTGTCCTTGTCCGCATCGAGCCGCTTAAGTCCGCACATAACAGACTGGCTGCGGGTTTCTCCGCCGGGAATTATATCAGTAACCTTTTTAACGCCGTAACGTTTAACGATTTCCGATGCTTCATCTATATCGCGATCCCGTGTGACCAAAATGATGCTTTCGACCCTCGGTATTTTTTCAAACACAAGCAGAGTGCGGGCGATCATCGGCATTCCGCCCAAATCAATAAACTGTTTGTTCTTGTCAAGTCCCATTCTGCTGCCGCTTCCGGCGGCGACGATCACAACCGAGACCGAAGTTAAATTATCGTCCATCAAGAGATCCCTTTCGATTATTTTATGATATTTTGCTCATAAGCAGCCTTTCAATATCCGAATATGTGGAGTTTTTGGACATTACCAGCTCCGATATCAGAATGTTCTTGGCATTGCTCAGCATCTTTCGCTCATAGTTCGATAAACTCTTTTTTCTGTCACGCTCGATCAATGTTTTTGTTATCTGTGCTATCTCAAAAATATCCCCGTTCTTCAGTTTATCAAGATTTTCACGGTATCGCTTGTTCCAATTGCTCATCTCTATGCATTTGCAGCTTCCGAATTCCTCAATAACCTTGTCCGCCTCATTTTCGGAAATTATATACCTGATACCCACGTTATCGATTTTAGCAACCGGTATCTTAATCTCAAGCTCGCCGATACACGGCTCCAGAATATAATACTTAAGTTCCTCGCCAAGGATCTTCTCGCTGGTGACACACTTGATCACTCCCGCTCCGTGCATGGGATAAGCAACCTTATCGCCAATCTGAAACATAATAACACTTCCTTCTTTCAGATCCAAGAGCCGGGCAGCGCCCGGCAAAATTTTCGCCTAACTACAGAGCCAAACACGAAACACAGTCAAATGTATAAAATTAAAAGACGTTTTTTAAAATTTGCAGTATGTTTGAGTATTGACAAACCTCTATGTTGTTATACCTTTTCGCCGCCCTTACGTCTATATGCGGCACAATTATTTTTCCAAATCCCATTTTTTCGGCTTCCTGAATACGGTTTTCAATAAAGCTGCACGAACGTATCTCTCCGGTGAGTCCGACCTCGCCCGCAGCCGCCACATTTTCAGGCACCGGCTTGTTTTTGAAAACCGACGCGATTGCAAGGACTATCGCAAGATCTGCGGCGGGTTCCGTCATTCTCAGACCGCCGACAACATTAATATATGTATCGTAAGCAGAAAGCCGGATACCGGCGTGCTTTTCAAGGATAGCCATAAGCATAACGGCGCGGTTAAAATCAACGCCCGTCGTCATTCGGCGCGGATTGCCGAACGCAGTCGGGGTCGCAAGCGCCTGAATTTCAGCCAGCACGGGACGGGTACCCTCCATTGTACAGGCTATACAGCTGCCCGGCACGTTGACGGGTCTGCCGGAAAGCATAGCCGAGGACGGGTTTTTGACCTCATCAAGTCCGTTCGGTCCCATTTCAAATACGCCGATCTCGTTGGTGGAGCCAAATCTGTTCTTTATTGCACGGATAATTCTGTACGCCCTGTTGCGGTCGCCCTCAAAGTACAGCACACAGTCCACAATATGCTCAAGAATTTTCGGTCCGGCAATCGACCCCTCCTTTGTCACGTGTCCGACCAAAAACGTTGCTATTGAAAACGTTTTTGCCACCCGCATCAGCATTGCCGCTACGTCCCTGATCTGAGAGACGCTTCCCGGAGCGGGTTCAAGATTTGGGTTAAACATGGTCTGGACCGAATCGACAACCAGAATTTCAGGCTTTTCGCGGGATATATACTCGATAATATTTTCGGTGTTGGTTTCGGAATATATTTTCAGGTTATCGCAGCTGACCCCCAGTCTGTCGGCGCGCAGCTTGATCTGCCGTAAAGACTCCTCGCCGGAGACATACAGGATTTTTCGCTCACCGCCCATATGACTGCAAATCTGAAGCAGGATCGTGGATTTGCCTATACCCGGATCCCCTCCGAGCAAAACCAGTGAGCCGGGTACCAAACCGCCGCCCAGGACTCTGTCAAATTCCGAAAGTCCGGTAGGGATACGAGGCTCCTCCTCAGTCGAAATTTCGCTCAGCCGCCTGGGAACCGAGTCCTGACCTACAGCGTCAAATCCTGCGGCGGAACCGCCGCCGCGCTTCTTAGCGCCGTTCTGCCTGCCGGTTATAACCGTCTCCTCAACAAGAGTGTTCCATGAACCGCAGGCGGTACACTTCCCCATCCATTTTGGAAACTCGTTTCCGCACTCGGTACACACAAAAACTGTTTTCGATCTCATAACCCCTCCGAAACCTGCGCTTACTTTCCATAAACCCGCGCTGTCACGAGTTTTACCTGCAATTATTATAACATACAACGCGGAATTTGTCCAACCATTTTTTCGTAAAAACCCGATTTTTTCACAAATTTATTCAATATTACCATAAATTGTATTATATGCTTGTTTTATGAATTTTATTAATATTTTAGTAAATTTTTGAAAGAATTGTATATAAACATAAATGAAATTGTGATAAAAATGTAATATATTCACACTTGAATTTGTAACAATGTTGTTATATAATTTTGTAATATATAATAAGGGGTGTGAGGCTTTTGAGTTTATACTTGGCTGAAATCACAGCGGATTTCATAGAGCTTGCACTCTTTTTTGTTGGACTTTACTATGTTGCCGTCGGAGTATTCTCGTTTTTCACAAAGCATAACATATCCCGCTCGGAAGACGAGTTCAGATACGGCTCATTCGCCGTGGTGATACCGGCTCATGACGAGGAACCGGTTATTGTCCAGTCCGTCACAAGCGTGTTTAAGGCCGACTATCCCCAAGACAAGATCAAGGTATTCGTAGTGGCTGACGGATGCTCGGACGGCACTGCTTACGCGGCGGAAAAAGCCGGCGCGGAGGTTATAGTAAAAAACGGAAGAGCCGAGGGCAAGTCAGCGGCGCTTAAGGCTG
>CANQKP010000141.1 GCA_947624495.1 uncultured Monoglobus sp.
GAGCAGCTTGCTGTCCGTGATAATCATTTTAGCCTCCGCGTCCTTCGTCATAAACTGCAGACGCTCCGGCGGATGTGTCGGGTCGAGCGGCTCATACGCCGCGCCCGATTTGAGTATGCCGACCGAGCAGATCGTCATATATTCGCTGCGCTCGACCATTGAGGCTATAACGTCGCCCTTACCCAAACCCTTCGAGCGGATATACTGCGCAATTTTGTCCGTTATTTCATCAAGCTCCTTATACGTATACCGGTTTTCCCTGAATACGAGAGCCGTATTATCAGGCGTTTTATTTACCTGCGCACGGAACATATCAATAAATCCGATGCTTAAATCAACATCTGTTATCAGCGCGTCGTTTAAGGCGCGTATTTTGTTTACGCTGCGCTCGTCCGCGAGGCGCAGCTTTGAAAGCTCCGATTTTTTGAGCATTTCCGAAATTATAAGAATAACCGTGTCCGCAAACGAGCGTATTGTTTCGTACTCGTACAAATCGGTGCGGTATTCAAAATCCATTTCAAACACGCCGTCGTACTTAAATACCATAATGGCTATGGGTACCTGCGCGCTGTAAGACGGAACCCGCTCCATTTCAACAGTGTTTTCGCCGAGCGTGAAAGTGTTGAACGAATCCGACTGGTACGCGAATAATATACCCGCATTTATCCCGTATTCGCTCACGAGCTTGACAAACGGATAATTACCGAGCTTTATCGCGCCGCGCTGCGCGGACCGTACGCCCATGAGATAATCGCCGACCGCAGCGGTCTCGTCGATCTTTATGTAAAGCGGCAGCGTGCGAATCATCATGCCGACGGTGTTTCTCATGCGCGGGTCGTGTCTGCCGTGGTTGACGGTGTATATTACCGTTTCTTCCTGAGCGGTAAACTTCGCCGCCGCGTATGCGACAGCGCCGAGGAAAAGCGTATTTTCGGTTATTCCGTTTTCCTTTATAAATCTGTCCACCTTTTCGACCGATATATCATCCGGCAGGATCAGCCTGAATTCCCGGCAAGGCTTATCCACAACAGCGTCGTCTTCGTTCATGTCCGCGACGAGCATTGAATTTGTTTCAAGCCCCGCGAATATGTCTTCATAATATTTATGCGCTGCCTCATACGCCGGGGTATCCGCGAATTTTTCTTCGTATACTGATAACCCGAACTGACCTATTTCCTCCGGCTCAATTTTGCCGCCCGAATAAAGCGTTGAAATCTCGCTGCACATAACGGAAAACGATGTGCCGTCAACCGCGATATGGTGGTAGTCCGTCAGGAAGCGCGTTTTTGTTTCCGTTTCGATAATTTCAAAGCGGAACAAATAATCGCGCTCCAAATCAAACGGCTTCACAAAATCGTTTTTCAGCTTTTCAAGCTCGCCGTCCGAAGCGCTTATCACCGGTATGTCAACCGTAACCTCTCGCGGCTTCATAACCGGCTCTCCGGATGATGCGTCAACATAAAAGCAAAGTCCTTCATGATTTTTAACCGCTGCTTCAACAGCCGATTTCAGCGCGTCAATATCAACAGTACCCTTATCGAACGTATAGCAAAGCGGCGAGTTATACATAAGACCGCCCGGATTACGCATACAAGCCAAATATACGCCCATTTGACTCGGCGTAAGCGGGTATTCCTTCATATTCCGCGCCTCCGTGACCGATTCGGCAATTAAATCTTTTTCGGTTTTCATGCTGTCACCTTCTTATATTATTTCTTTAATTTGATTCATACCCAACACAGCGGAGTATTCAAAGCTTTTATATTTACCGCTAAAATTGCTTCCGTCAATTTCAGCTCCGTTGTTGCGGAGCAATATAACTTGGGAGCTTCCCTCGTGCCTTATTATTATGTCGTTCTCCGCGCTTCTGTCCTGTTTGCTCACAAACGCGAACAGCTCCGACACGGCTTCGGCAATTTTGTTTCCGTCCGTGATCTTATCCGCGACAGCCGACTTTATTTCCGATACATCAGCGTCGGATTTTACGGAGAACGAGAGCAGCTCGTCCGCCTTGTCAAGCAGGAATATATCATTATATCTGCCGTTTGATTTTGCTATTGTTAAAATGATCATCACCGCTATCACGATCCACGTTCCGTACTGAGCCGCGCAGGACGTCATCCATAATCCCGTTATGCCGAACAGATGACCGAGTACGTACGCGAACGGTATAGTAAGCACAATTCCGTTGACGATTGAAACCGTGAGCGACATAGCCTTGCGCTGCGTCGCGGTGAAATAGTACATGAATAAAAACGACATCGACATTCCGATAAACGACAGCGCGCTTATTCGGAGCGCCGGGACAATCGCCGCCATTTCCGCCGGGGTTTTGTCTCCGAAAAGCAGCGCGACCGGTGCGGGGGCAATTTCTATAATAAGCGTAATCGCTGCCGCCGCAATCAGCAGCACCAAGATTGCGCGTTTCATGGCATACTTTATTCCTACAGTATCGCGCCCTCCGAAAAGCGCGCTTACTATCGGTATCATCGTCTGCGACGCTCCCGTCACGAACGCGGAAATAAATATCTGGCAGTTTGAGATTACCGACATTGAAACCATGCCCTCCTGTCCGCCCGTGTTTTGTATCGCGGTGTTCATATAAAACGTTGTGACGGTAACAAGCATTGTGCCAAGAGCGCCCGATATGCCTGTGGTAAACAGCGAGACACATTCTTTTCGCAGCTTTTTAGGCGATAACGCAGCGCGGAAATCAAAACGAAGCGTATTTTTCTTGTTTTTAAAATGTGTAAGCATAATACAGAATGCGATAAGGTTTCCGATAACCGTGGCGATTGCGGAGCCAGCTATTCCCATGTTGAACGGACCCATAAGAACTATATCCATGACGAGATTTATCGCGTTTGAAATAATTATAAGATTTGACGCAAATTTCGGTCTGCCGTCGCTTCGTATGCAGTGTACCGCGCTCGGCAGCAAAAGCGAGAACGGCGTTCCGATAATAAAAGGTATGTAATATTTCAAAAGCTCGCTTCTGAGAGCTTCAATCGGCGTGAGCAGCTCCGCAATATTGTTTACAAACGTGAACTGCAATATCATAAACGCCGCGCTTAAAATTATCAGCAAAATCGTTGCCGTCGTGAACGTAGTATCGGCGGCTTCCCTGTCGTTTTTGCCCTTCGCGAACGAAATAAGCGTTGACGCGCCGAGTCCGAACAGTATCGTCATCGAAAAATAAAACTGCGTAACGGGCGTGAGAACATTTATCGCCGCCATTGACACGCTTCCGAGCATATTTCCGACGATCATCGAGTCCACCATGACCGCAATATTGTTTGCAAGCGCCACAAGCACAGTCGGCAAAAAATATTCGAGGTATTTTTTATTTATAATATTTCCGTTTCTCTTTAACTCGATCATCGTTAATCTCCCTATAAAAATGCGCTGTAAAACTGTGTTTTTATTAAAAATATAATTCCAATAATATTTTACCATAAATTTAATATGTAAACAACCAAATTTTACGAATAATAATGCAACTTTTACGTGTTTTTGAGTATTTTATAAAATAAATAGATTTCAGCCGTAAATATTTTCGATTGCTTTACACGTCGGAAAATATGATTTTCACGTCAATTTATTGCAATTTTTTTCATATTAATATATAATATTAAATATTTTTTAAAGAGGTGAGTATTCCTTAATATGGATAACAAAATAATATCTCCGACAGAGGCGGGCAGGGCAGCGCTCGCCGTCCTGAAAGAAAACTGCGCGCACGCAGGCGAATTTTCGGACAAGCTGCTGACAAAGATATTACGGGACAATGAAAATACCGAATACGGAACGGCGCATAATTTCTCCAAAATTCACAGCGTGGAAGATTTCAAAAAGAAAATACCGTTTACCGAATATGATAATTATGCCGAGGGTATCGAAAGAATGATGCGCGGTGAGAAAAACATATTGACCGTTTATCCAATCGTCCATTACGCTTTAACGTCCGGCAGCGTGGGAAATCCGAAAAGAATTCCCGTGTCCGCGCAAACGATGGAACTGTACGCGCAGTATACGTCCAACGTCGCCACCGCGCTCGCTTCGGATTATATCCGCGCCCATGAACATAGGGAGATGAAAAACGGAAAACGCATCATCACGGCTGTCGTTTCACAGACAAAAGTGGCTGACGGCACTCCCTGCGGCTCGATTTCCGGCGCTATGTACATGAAAGTGAAAGAATTGATGAAAAATTTGGTCGCGTCGCCCGAAGAGGTGCTTTATAGCACGGAGAAGATGGATTTTAAATATTTAAAGAGCTTCTACGCTTTGAAGGAGCCCAATGTTACATGTATGGTGGCGCCTTTCACGACGGCACTTTATGATCTTATGCATTACATAGAGCTCAACTGGGAAGATCTAGCAAATGACATCCGCCTCGGACGACTGGGCGAGGATGTGAATATTCCCGACGGGCTTAGAAAAAAGTATAATTCACAGCTCTCCCCCGACCCGAAGCGCGCGGACGAACTTCGCACCATATTCGAACAGGGTTTTGACGAGCCGTTTGTGCCGAAGGTCTGGAAAAACATGGAGTATATCAACGCTATCGGCGCCGGCGGATTTGTGGTATACACAAACAAGCTCCGCCGCTATACCGGCAGTATA
>CANQKP010000142.1 GCA_947624495.1 uncultured Monoglobus sp.
CCGCCGCAGACAGGACATCGCTTACCGTGACCGTATCTTTGGTTATTACAGTCTCGTACGGTCCCGCTTGTTTATAAAATTCATACTTATCTTTGTCGTAGCCCGCTATCATTAGCCGCGCGGTCACAACATCGGTTTTATCAGGCGTATCCGGCGGCGCGGCGGATATGAGATAAGGGTACCCGCCGTTTATATCCGCGTCATAAGCCCACTTATCAGACAATGCTTTGGCAAACTCCGCGCTCCGCATTTCATCGGTGGTTTTTGCAAATAGAGGGTCGCAAAAAAATGTATCGGAGCTTTCGGGCAAATCAGGATCTGATAAATAGTAACAGTTTATCGGCTCCGCCGCGGCCGCAAACGAAAATCCTTTGCCCCCGACCAAACCGCCGCCGCTTTGCGCGTTTACTTTGGCTGTTGAATAGCAGTTTCTCATCTCGGCAGGCTTCATAAACGCCCCCGCGAAGCCGCCGGCTTCTTCCGTCCCGTTCACAATTCCTTTTGAAAAGCAGTCGGATATAACTCCGTCCTCAATCTTTCCTGCAAATCCACCGACCCATTTTTTTGCGTTGATAACAGAGTCGGCGAAACACTCCTCAATAACGCCTCCGCGCTGATTGCCGACAAAGCCGCCGTGACTTGTGCCAAGCTTGCTTACGGCGAAGGTCACGCTGCCGCCCCAAAAACCGCTTCGGCGAACAGTTCCGAAATTTGTACCCACTACTCCGCCTGCCGGCGAGCAGTAGTCCGACACGACGGAGGAGCCTATAACCATACAGTCCGAGATCTCGCCCCTGTTTAATGACGCGAGAGCTGCGGGATACTTAAAGCTGTTGTTTTGACCAAAATGTACCGAAGCGTTTTCAAGCGTCAGGTTTTTGACAACGCCGCTCTCGCCGATATAACTAAACAAAGCCTCGGCGGTTGACGTCAGGTTTGTTATCTTGTGTCCGCCGCCGTCAAACACACCGTTGAATGCTATATCGTTTTGACTTCCCGAATAATCGCCTATTGCTTTCATAGGACGCTTGTCCGCGCAATTTGACATATCTATATCGCGTGTAAGGCGGTAGCTCGCCGAAAGCTCCGCCGCGTCCCTGCTGTATGCCAGCGCGACAAGCTGCTCAGGCTCGCTTATTAATATTTCACCGCCGTCAGCGAACGAAAATGACGGAATTAACGCTGCAAGCAGCATCGCAGCAAGAAAAATTGCCGTAATTTTTGTCGTTGTTTCCTTTTTGTGTCTCATAGTATCACTCCGTTTTATTTTATAAATTAAAAAACCGCGGTAATAAAAATTACCACGGCTGTTTTTCCGCGCCTACACATCTCAAATAAGCGTATAATTTTACTATACGCAAACGAGACTGCCGCATCTATACCGAATAGTCCGATAAACACAATGCGGCATCAAAGCAGGTCTTCTGACTCGCGCCTTTTATGCTTATGAATAAGCTGTAATTTTTTGCTCTGCCTTCTCGGTTTCCCAATGACCGGCTTTCGCCGACGAACAAAAACATCAAGCGCATACAGCGGCAGTACCGTTCGGGGTTCTCACCCGATTCCCTTTTCACCGATACCGCCAGGGCAACCACTAATCAAATAAGGCTCGCCGATATAAGCGGCTGTATTTGACCGGCGGTCGCTGTGGCAGCGGCACCGACACTTTGTGTGAATATTCAGTTGTGTTGTCTATTATACATTATTTGGTTGAACTTGTCAATGCGTATATTGTATCACGCAAAAATTATAATACACATGAAGCTATTGACTCTGTGTCAAAACTGTGCTATAATACAGTAAATGACACAGTGTCATTATATTGTTAAAAATAATCATATAATCACGAAAGGAGCAAAATCAATGGATAAGAAAATTTTAACCGCATACTTTTCTGCAAGCGGTCAGACAAAGAGGCTCGCACAAACGATTGCCGAGACCGCGGGCGGCGACTTGTTTGAAATAAAGCCGCAGACTCCGTACACGAGCGCGGATCTGGACTGGCGCGACAGCAAAAGCCGCAGCTCGGTTGAAATGAAAGACAAAAGCAGCCGTCCCGCTATTGCCGAGCAGGTGGTGGATATGGCGCAGTATGACACAGTTTTTGTGGGCTTTCCGATTTGGTGGTACGAAGCGCCTCGAATCATACAGACTTTTTTGGAAAGCTATGATTTTTCAGGAAAAACAATTATACCGTTTGCCACATCGGGAAGCAGCGGAATGGGAAGGACGGATGATATTCTTAAAAAATCCTGCTCCGCCGGCACGAACTGGAAATCCGGAAAGCGCATGAGCGCGGGAGAAAGTAAAACGGCTGTACAAAGCTGGATCAACGGTTTAAATATTCTGTAATTAAAAGCAGCGCGATATGTCAACTTAATCGCGCTGCTTTTGACACTAAAAGTAATAATTTTTAAAATTACACAATATTTTCAAGCAGATGCTTCACGCAGCCGTATGTTAAATCATAAACTGTCATTTCGGGATAATCCATACCCGCGTTTTTCATGGCAACCTGCTGTTTATCCGTCACTATCGCGTACGGATATATCCCGAACATGAACGGGAAAAAGAGATATATAAACTCATGGAGCTGCCCGTCCGTCAGCCGCGGAAAATACTTTTTCAAAAACTCGCGGACGGTGCGTATTGAGCGTCCGTACGCGACTTTCATATCCGTCAGCCGTTCAAGACTGCTGTTTTCTTCCATATCATAGTGGTTCATCGACAGCAGCTTTAAAAGCTGAGGACGCCGCTCAAGCGAGCGGGCGAGCGCGGCGGCAAACACGTCCTTTGTCATTGACTCGGTCTTTTGCATCGTCTTTTCCAGATCGTCGCACCAGAGGTTATATTCGCGCTCGATAAGCGCGAGAAATATCTCTTCCTTCGTTTGGAAATAGTTATAAATCGAAGTGCGCGTAAAAGAAGTTATAGCGCCGATCTCTTTTATTGTTATTTCCTTAAAGTTCATGGTTCGGTACAGCTTTTCGCAGGCGTTTATTATTTCCTCCCTGCGCGCGTTCGTTAATTCCGGTGATCCTTTCGGCATAAATTTTTCTCCTTTTGTAACCACTGATTAAATATAAGTTAAATTTATAATTACTTTAACACATTGCTGACATAATGTCAATATTTTTTCGAAAAATTATTGACAACGTGTCAGTGATATGCTATAATATAGAAAAATGACACAGTGTCAGAGTAAGCGCTGATTAAACCGAGATGAGTTTGATGAGATTAGATTGAATTAGGAGCGTATTATGGATACACGGGTACTAAAATATTTTCTTGCGGTCGCAAGAGAAGAAAACATAACAAAAGCTGCGGAGATACTGCATATTACACAGCCGACGCTTTCGAGACAGCTTTCAAGGCTTGAGGATGATCTGGGAGTAAGGCTTATGGTTCGTGATAAAAACGGAGTCTCGCTCACTGATGAAGGAATACTGTTCCGCCGCCGCGCGGAGGAAATAACAGAACTTGCGGATAAGGCGGAACAAGAGCTTGGAAATTGCGGAGAAACGGTTGAGGGTACGCTCTCGATAGGATGCGGCGAACTTGCGTCCGTCAGACTTTTGACGGATATTTTTAAAAGCTTTCAGGAAATTTACCCGAATGTGCAGCTTGACCTGTATACCGGAAACGCAGATCAGATAAAACAACGGCTTGATGACGGTCTTAACGATATAGGGATATTGCTTGAGCCGGTGGAGATCGACCGATACGATTTTATCCGTTTTAAGACCCGTGAGCGTTGGTTTGTCGTAATGCGTTCCGATTCGCCTCTCGCGCGGCAAAAATGCGTTACGCCCGATGACCTGATAAACCTTCCGCTGATCGTCACAAAGCGTCAAAGCGTCAGGAACGAGATAGAAAACTGGTTCGGGAAACGCGCTTGTGAGGTTAATATTGTCGCAACGATAAACATGAGTACAAACGCGTCAATTCTTGTTGAGCAGGGCATAGGATACGCTATCGTTATCGAAGGCTCGCTTCCGTATATTGACAAAAACATAATTTGTATGCGTCCGCTGTGTCCCGAAAAAACCGCCACATCGGTAATAGCATGGAAAAAATCACAGACGTTCGCTCCGGCGGCGAGGCGGTTTTTGGAGTATATCCGTGACAAATTGACCGAGTAGTTTATCAATACAAAATATGTATGGATAACTATGAAAAACAAGCATTTTACATTATTATTTAGCAGGTATATAATATGTGTATAGTTAAATCTTTACACATATTCTTAATAGGAGGAGTGATAGCAGTGGAATATACAAAACTTGGCAAGTCCGATTTAAACGTGTCGCGGATATGTATGGGCTGCATGGGCTTCGGAAACGCCGCGACGGGACAGCACAGCTGGACGGTTGACGAAAATCAAACCAGAGAGATAATAAAACGCGGGCTTGAACTGGGCATAAACTTTTTTGATACCGCGATAGTCTACCAAAACGGCACGAGCGAGCAGTATGTGGGACGGGCGTTCAGAGATTTTGCGAAG
>CANQKP010000143.1 GCA_947624495.1 uncultured Monoglobus sp.
CCACATCGACAATATGGAGCAGCTTCGCCAGGGTATCTACCTGAGAGCCTATGCGCAGCATGATCCTGTTGTGGAGTACAAGTTTGAAGCAATGGATATGTTCGAGGAGATGACCGAGTCGATCAAGGAGGACACGATAAAGCATCTGTTCCATGTTGTGCCTCAGTCCAAGATAGAGCGGCAGCAGGTCGCAAAGCCCACGGCTGAAAACGCGGGCGGCGACGGCACGGTTAAGAAAAAGCCGGTAAGACGTGTGACCAAGATAGGCAGAAACGATCCGTGTCCTTGCGGTTCGGGCAAGAAGTACAAAAACTGCTGCCTTGACAAGGACAGAGCAAACTCGTAGTTAATGTTATATAATTTATTATAAGGGGTGATTAAGTGATAGCGTTTGACGAATACAAGCAGGGGCTTGAAAATATGCATAATGATATTACGGAACTGAGGGATTCACTTTAACTTAGCGGGACTCAATGATGAGATCAAGACGCTTGAAGCCGAAAGCTTCGGCGCTGATTTCTATTCCGATATGGATAAGGCGGGACGGGTGCTTCAGAAGATAAAGTCGCTTAAGGACAAGGTGCAGAGCTTTGAGGATATACACTCAAAGTGGGAGGATCTGACCACCCTTGTGGAGCTTGGCATAGAGGAACAGGACGAGAGTGTACTCGCTGAAGTTAAGTCGGGATATAAGGAGCTTGAGCAGAGCGTCGAGTCCATGAAGCTCGACACGCTGCTTTCGGGCAAGTATGACAGACTGAACGCCATAATAACCCTGCATTCGGGAGCGGGCGGCACCGAGGCGCAGGACTGGTGCGAAATGCTGTACCGTATGTACAATATGTGGGCTGACCGCAGAGGTTTTAAGACAGAAGTTATTGACTATTTAGACGGTGAGGAAGCCGGAATTAAAAGCGTGACGTTTTCAATAAGCGGTCTTAACGCATACGGCTATATGCAGTCGGAAAAGGGTGTACACCGCTTGGTCCGCATTTCGCCGTTTGACTCGGCGGCAAGGCGGCACACGTCATTCGCATCCTGCGAGGTCGTGCCGGAGCTTGATGAGGAATTGGATGTTGAAATAAATCCCGAAGATTTAAGAATTGACACCTACCGTTCAAGCGGCGCGGGCGGTCAGCACATCAACAAGACCGAGTCCGCGATACGCATAACCCATTTGCCCACCGGCATAGTGGTTACCTGCCAAAATGAGCGCAGCCAGCACAAGAACAAGGACACCGCGATGAAGGTATTGAAATCCAAGCTGGTTGAGATCGCGGAGCGGGAACAGAAGGACAAAATCGAGGATTTGAAAGGTGTTCAGACCGAGATCGCCTGGGGCAGTCAGATACGCTCCTACGTTTTTCATCCGTATACAATGGTCAAGGATCACAGGACCAACTTTGAGACCGGAAACGTGAACGCGGTAATGAACGGGGATATTAACGGATTTATCAACGCTTACTTAAAAGCGAAATCTAAGGGCGAGATTTAAAGGAGATATTTATGTTTGAAAAGCTTTCATTTTTGGAAGAACAGTTTGAGGAATTGGCGCGTAAGATAAGCGACCCCGAAATCATAGCCGATCAGGAAACCTGGCGCAGGCTGTGCAAGGAACATTCCGACCTTACGCCGATTGTTGAAAAATACAGGGAATACAAGAAGAACAAAGAGACGATAGACGATGCAGATGCACTTATGGACGACCCGGACACCGATAAGGAGTTTCGGGAAATGCTCGTGGAGGAGTCGAGAGAGGCAAAAGCCAACATCGAAAAAATAGAGGAGGAGCTTAAAATACTGCTTCTGCCCAAGGACCCCAACGATGACAAAAATGTTATGGTTGAGATACGCGGCGGCGCGGGCGGCGATGAGGCGGCTCTGTTTGCCGGAGACCTTTACAGAATGTACTCAATGTATGCCGACTCCAAGCATTGGAAAACCGAAGTTCTGAACTTAAACGAGATAGGAATTGGCGGAATTAAGGAAATAACGTTTATGATCAACGGCGACGGCGCTTACAGCAGGCTTAAGTTCGAGAGCGGAGTACACCGCGTACAGCGTGTACCCGAAACCGAGTCAAGCGGAAGAATTCACACATCGACCGTAACCGTTGCAGTGCTGCCTGAGGTTGACGATGTGGAGGTCGAGATCAATCCGGACGATTTGGAGATCGACACCTACCGTTCAAGCGGAGCTGGCGGTCAGCATATCAACAAGACCGAGTCCGCGATACGCATAACCCACAAGCCCACCGGTATTGTGGTAACCTGTCAGGATGAACGCAGCCAGCACAAGAACCGCGAGGCGGCAATGAAAATGCTGCGCTCAAGGCTGTACGACAAAATGGAGCAGGAGCGCAACGCGGCTATAGCAGCAGACAGAAAGAGCCAGGTCGGCACCGGTGACAGAAGCGAGCGGATAAGGACATACAACTATCCTCAGGGAAGAATTACCGATCACCGCATAGGGCTGACGCTTTACAAGCTTGAGCAAGTCCTCAACGGCGACCTTGACGAGATCATAGACGCTCTTATCACCACCGACCAGAGCGAAAAACTGAAAAGAACCGAATAATCAATAAGATATGAAAACTATACTTTTATCCGGAAACGAAAATGATTTAAAAACAGCGGCGCAAATTATTCGGTCGGGAGGAACTGTTATCTTCCCGACCGAAACAGTGTACGGGCTTGGCGCCGACGCGCGTAATATGGGCGCGGTCAACAAAATATTTGCGGCAAAGGGTCGTCCGGCGGACAATCCTTTAATTGTTCACATAAGCGGCAAAGATCAGATTTATGATATAGCGGATGAGGTGCCACGCGGCGCAAAGACCTTGATCGACCGGTTCATGCCCGGACCCATAACGGTTATTCTCAAGCGAAAGCCCGAAATACCCGATGTTGTCACAGCGGGGCTGAATACGGTCGGAATTCGTATGCCCGAAAACCGGACCGCAGCCCGCCTTATCGAGCTTGCCGGCTGTCCGATAGCGGCTCCCAGCGCAAATCTGTCGGGCAAACCGAGTCCAACGAGGTTTGAGCATTGTGTGGACGATATGAACGGCAGAGTAGACGCGATAATCGACGGCGGCAGCTGCGGAGTCGGGATCGAGTCCACAGTGATTGATATGTCGGGCAAGCCGGTTATATACCGCCCCGGCAAAATCAGCCGTACAGAGATCGAGAAGGCTTTGGGCGCCCCAGTGGCGGTTGCGGCGGAGCTTAAAGAGGACGAGAAACCAAAATCTCCGGGACTTAAGTACAGGCACTACGCGCCAAAGGGCAGAGTTATTCTTGTTGAGCCTGATCCGGATGTGATTTTGGCAAAGCTTGAACAATACGGCGAAAAGTGCGGCATAATCATGTTTGACGAAGTTTTGTATGAGCTTGAGCCGAAGCTTGACCCCCAAATATCCATGGCGTCGCTCGGCTGCGGAGACATACCGGAGGATGCCGCCGCGAGATTGTTTGCGGCGCTGAGAAAAATGGACAAGTGCGGAGCCGAAATTATTATTGCACCCGTACTGCCCGATACCGACGAGTGGTCGGGTGTGCGCAACAGATTATACCGCGCGGCTCATTGATGCAGAATAAAATGCCGCGGACTTACGGTCCGCAGCATTTTATTTTTATATCAGTTTATTTCTCCCGCGCTGCCGGAGGACGACCATTGCTGTTCAAGTTTGGTCCAGTCCGGATTATAGCCAAGCTCGGTCCATGTTTCATATTCGGTGTTTCGATTGCGGTGATAGTTGTGGGTGTTTGTCGCTTCCTGAACGGCGGTATAGTACCACGCGCTTTGATTCCTGTTGTCTGACCACACAGCCATGCCGGAGAGCAAACCGCTTGTCTGGACCTTTCTGCTCAAAACATTGTTAACTATTGTCATGGCTTCGGCGCGTGTTATCAGCTGGTCAGGCTTAAAGGTCCCGTCCTCGTAGCCTTGGACCCAGCCCTCTTCAGCCGCGATTTCAATGTATTCCTCGGACCAGTGACCGGTCACATCCCTGAATTTTCCGCCGGTGCCGGTTACCGCAGTGCTGAACCTTGCCGCTATTGTGGCAAATTCTGCGCGTGTTATCGGGTCCGACGGTCTGAAGTTCGCCGTGCCGTCGCCGCCTAAAATGCCGGCGTTAGTCAAGGTGGAAATGGCATTGTTTGACCACAGATCCATAGGCACGTCAAGATAGTGGTTTACCTGTGACCAGTATATTGAGCGGCTGTCGTCAGTGAGAAGCCTGAAGAATATGGTCGCCACTTCGTCGCGGGTTATGTTGTTTTCCGGCTTAATTTCACCGTCCGGATACCCCACGATATAAGCGAAGTGGTCATAAGAGTTCAGCGCGGGCTTTGTGGTTGGGCGCGGCGTG
>CANQKP010000144.1 GCA_947624495.1 uncultured Monoglobus sp.
ACATAAAGTGTTCCGGTATCATCCAAGCGCCATGACGCTTGAGGAGAACCGCTGCCGCTTTCTCCCGAAGCTATGTCTGCAGCGTAAGCGGACATTGACGTTATAATCATAGTTAATGCAATAATTAAACCTAAATATTTTTTCATATCATAACTCCTTTGAATAATAACTATTTCTATTAATAATTTATTTCCATAATAATATCATCTAATTTTTTTGCCGTTTTTGCTTCAACCTCGGCTCTATAGAATAACTGTGTATTATCAGGACCATAATATTCTATTGTATGTATTCTGGGATCAAGAAGGGGAAGTGCATATGCTCCTTTTTCATCTGTCCATGATAGGACTCCCTTCATTGACGTCCAATTGAAAGCTCTAACGAGAACATCTTTAATTCCGTTTCCAAATTGATCTTTTACATATCCGGTCACCGTGCTAAACTCATATATTGATTCTATCTTATTGGATTCACATAATGGTATCATACTGTAAATAGAATCCCAAAGCATTAATTTATCATTTTCGTTTGCAGGTATCACAAACGTACTTGTACCGCTGAATGTTAATGGTATAAATTCAATATCCTGCATATTATTGCTTGTTCGGATAAGTGTAGCATTATACGCCTCACCTGAATCAGCATCAATGGTTAATTCTCCATATTTATATGTCATCGTCATACTGTCATTTTCTGATGCAAAAACTTGTGTTGTAAACACTACTAATACGAAAATTATTAAACAAATTATTTTTTTACACATAACATTGCCCCTTTAGATTATTTAGTTTTAACAATTACATTACTGCCATCCCAATCAACGTCAAAACCTATGAGTTCTCCAATATCGCGCAGCTTATAATAATTATTGTTTCTTATATTATAGCTGTCGGGAGTGTGTTCAGCGCCGTCAACTCGAAAGCTTGCAGCGCTCGTCGGGTTAAGAACACCTTTTTTGCCCGATTCGGCTCCGAGTTCTCCGCCGACCGGAGTATACTGAGTTTTAGTGTCAATCCATATAATGTTGTTATTATCATCCCATACAACATTAAAATTATTTTTAGTGCCGTTAAGCAAATATGCAATATCACGAAGTTTAACATAATTTGAATCATTGACGTTATATGTTTCGATTGTTTGAGGAACACCGTTTACAATGATATTTTGTGTTCCGCTGTATACGTAATTGACAGCATCGTTTATATATGCGTAATAATCTTCATAATACGAATACGATGACGGGCATGAGGGAGCGCTGCTCCTATCCCACGAAAGCCCCATTGACGCATATTCTTCATCACTTACCAGATAATATTTTGTGTAGTCAATAATACTTGAGTAGGGAATACCTAATTGACCTATCAGTTCATCTGACTTGTCAAAAGCCTGCACATCAATTATATACCAGTTTCCATCCACGCATACAACATTCCATTGATGGCTTGGATTTATGGAGTTCTCATCCGCATGAACATAGTAACAGCCTATACCCATAGCATCGCACAACGCTTTGAATGCTCGCGCATAACCGGAGCACTGCGCCTCATGATATACAAGTGCGCCCCATGCCGTATTTGCTCCGTTCCGCGCCCATGACGCTGCGTATGAGCAAGTGTTCATCAAGTAATCGCAAGCCGCCCGAACCCTTTGCTGATCTGTCATTCCGTCCACTATATACTCGTTTAAAAATGCTGCTACTGCGTCAGCCACTTCGTTAAGCTCGGAATTTGACAAGGCGGGACCGTAAATTGAACCTGAATAATATTCACCGCTTTGCTTTACCGAATCTCTGTCAGCTGCATTTACAGTGCAGAAAAAGATAGACAGGCATTGAAAAACAATAACCATTATCAGCACTGTTGAGACTAATTTTTTCTTTTTCATAAAAACTATACCTCCAAATTATTTTATTTTAATTTTATTCAAAATAAAAAGTGCGGTCTCAATCGGAACCGCACAAAAAATGCAAAGCTCCGATTGCTACCACACAAATTGATTTCGCAGGTTTTAACAACAGTACGCGAAATAGAGCCGCATTTTTAACAAAATAAAAATGCGTATATTGTTAAAACCAAAATATTCAATTTGTGTGGTTCTTATATTTTAACACAACTCACCGTGTTTGTAAATATTTGTTTTGCAAATATTTTAGAATAATTTGCTCATGGTACCATATGATACCATTACATACTCTATTATAGTACCATATGGTATCATTGTCAAGAGGTGATTATGTGATTTACCAAAGAATTTATGAATTGCGGATTGATCATGATTTAACCCAACAAAATATCGCAGATTATTTGATATGCAACCGGCAGGTTTACGCTCGGTATGAGCGCGGGCTGCGGGAAATTCCTGTTTCCATGCTTATAAAACTCGCGAAATACTACAAGACCTCAACAGATTATATTTTAGGACTGACTGACAATCCGAATCAATATAACTAAACGCCCAAGACGGCGCTATGTGCCTTATTGAAATAGTGACAACTTTGGTGTTGCAATTCAAAAATCGGTGTGCTATAATACTTTACAATGAGATTTTATTGAAACGGAGATTTTTTATGGGCATTTTTATGAGAAATTATAACAAGCCGGGCAAGGGAGTTGACGAGAACGCTCCGGGGAGCGAGGGTGTGGTCCTGTTTTTTGAGATCTACATCCGTAAGTTCTGGAAGCTCATTCAGGTAAACCTGCTGTTCTGCCTGGCAAACATACCGGCGGCGCTTATCATATTCTTTTTGGCGGGCGTGTTCTCAAACGCAGTGTTCGCCTCATTCCCGACCGAGGTCGCCGGAATTGCCGGTCTTTCCGGACCCGACTTTACCAATCCGGACTACCTTATTATCTACCGCGCGATCGACATCGGCATCAGAGCCGCGGTGACTATCCTGTTCACGGTTTTCTGGGGTTCCGGTCCGGCGTACGCCGCTATGCACTATGTGCTGCGCAACTACTCAAGAGAGGAACATTCGTTTATATTAAGCGACTTCTGGGACGCGCTCAAGGACAATTTCAAGCAGTCGCTTGCCGTGTTTGTCATTGACCTGATATTTATGTTCCTGTTCTTCTACGGCGCGTTCTTCTACTCTTCAAGAGACGGAATAATACAGTACGCCAAGTATCTTGTCTACTGCCTGTTCGCCTTTTATACCATTTCGCACCTGTTCATATATCCGCTCATGGTGCGGTACCGCCTTAAGTTTACGCAGCTGCTCCGCAACTCGGCGCTGTTCGCCATTGCCAGCCTGCCCTACAGCATACTGGTCATACTGATTTTGGCGGCGCTGACTTTGGGACTGTGGTACGTTGGATTTTTCATGATGTCGACCGCGGCGCTGACGTCGTTCCTCGCGATATATGTGGTGGCGATGCTTGTTCTGCTTAACTCAACGCTGGGCTTTATAGTCAGCTTCAACGCCGAAAGACAGATACGCAGACATATTGACGAGAAGGCTCAGATCGAGGAAAAGGCGGTCTTTGACAAAAACAGCAAGATGGAAAACCCGCGGAAGCTCTACTGATTTCGGCAAATAAAGCAATCCGGTAAAACTAAAATAAAATTATTTGCAACAATTTCTGCAAAATGCCTTGACAGATTAAAACTAAACGAGTATAATTGTTCGAGTAGAGTTTTTTTGACTTCTAAGTGTTTTTACAATACTCGGAGGGAGGGAAGAAAATATGGCAGAAATCAGAGTTAAAGAAAATGAGTCGCTGGACAGCGCGCTTCGCCGCTTCAAGCGTTCATGCGCCAAGGCCGGTGTTTTATCCGAGGTTAGGAAGAGAGAACACTACGAAAAGCCCAGCGTTAGACGCAAGAAGAAATCGGAGGCTGCGAGAAAGCGCAAATATTAGTTTTCTGTTATTAACATTCCCTGTCTGAAAAGACGGTAAATATATTTAGAATGTTGATTAAATAAGATTATTGGGACTGTGGCAGGGTAAACTTGGCTTACAGTCCTTTTACTTTCGGAGGAATTTTTATGGGCAGCTTTAAAGACCGCTTTTTGCCGGACATATATATTGACGATATTTATAAGATCAGCATAAGCGAACTGAAAAGTCGCGGAATTAAAGCGGCTGTATTTGACATCGACAACACGCTTGTCACTTACGACGATCTTTTGGCGCCGCGGCACACGCGCGAGTTTTTCGACCGGCTCCACGAGGCTGAAATCAAGACATATATAATATCAAACAACAGCAAAGAGCGGGTCAAGGCTTTTGCCGAGTCCTTGGACGAGCCGTACTACTCGTCCGCCTTAAAACCTCTTAAGAAATATATGAAAAAGGCTTGTGCCGAAATGGGTATAAGTCCAAAAAACACCGCGCTGTTCGGC
>CANQKP010000145.1 GCA_947624495.1 uncultured Monoglobus sp.
TTCGCTTTTTCATCAGCACGCCGCCGCAGTTGGGACACTTTTCGGCTGTGGGTTCGTCCCACGAAATAAAGTCGCACTCCGGCGAGTTCGCGCAGGCATAGAATGTCGCGCCCTTTTTGGACTTGCGCACAAGCACCTTGCCTCCGCATTTGGGACAGGGCGCGTCAAGCTCGACCGTTATCGCCTTTGTGTTGCGGCACTCCGGGAAACCGGGACACGCCAGGAACTTTCCGAACCTGCCCTGCTTATACACCATAAGCCTGCCGCACTTTTCGCACACAACGTCCGAAACCTCGTCCTTGATCTCAATGTCGCCTATCTTTTCCTCCGCCTCTTTCAGGGTCTTTTCAAACGGATCGTAAAATTCCCGAACGACATCGCGCCAGTTATTGGCTCCGTTTGCCACATCTTCGATCTTATCCTCCATATTGGCTGTAAACTTAAGATCGACTATATCCTTGAAATTCTCCTTCATCAGGTCGGTCACGATATATCCAAGCTCGGTCGGGAACAGCGTGCGCTTCTCTCTCGCCACATAGCCGCGGGCGGTTATCGTGGCAATCGTGGGAGCGTAGGTACTGGGTCTGCCGATACCTTCCTCCTCCATCGCCTTGACCAGCGACGCCTCGGTATATCTTGGCGGCGGCTGAGTAAAATGCTGCTCAGGACTCACATCCGCCGGCTTAAGAGGCTGGTTCTCAGCAAGCGCGGGGAGCTTTTTCTGCTTCTCCTCCTCGGTGTCGCGGCTTTCAACATACAGCGTTGTGAAGCCGGCAAACTTAACCGTGCTGCCGCTCGCCTTGAGCAGATATTTGCCGGTGGTTATGTCCGCGCTTATAGTGTCAAATACCGCGTCGGTCATCTGGCTTGCCATAAACCTCTGCCATATGAGCCGATACAGCTTGAACTGGTCGGGCTTAAACGTCTCCTTATACTTTTCGGGCGAGTTTGCAGCAAAGGTGGGACGTATTGCCTCGTGAGCGTCCTGCGCGGACTTTTTTGCCTTATACACCCTCGGTCTCGGCGGCACGAACTCGCTACCGAATTTTTCGGCGATATACGAGCGCGCATCGCTCTGCGCCGTTTCCGCTATTCTAAGCGAATCGGTCCTCATGTATGTGATAAAGCCCATTTCGTAAAGCTGCTGCGCCGCCATCATGGTGCGTCGTGTGGTAAAGTTAAGCTTCCTTGAAGCTTCCTGCTGCATCGTGCTTGTGGTAAACGGCGGCGCGGGACGGCGCTTGGTCTCCCTTGTGGTTATTTTCGCCACAGTATAATCGGACGTTTTAAGCTCGGATGCTATCGCTCCCGCAGTTTCGCCGTCCTCAAGAGGCAGCTTTTTACCGTCCGACGTGCCGTGAAACTTTGCAACAAACGGAAGTCTGCCCTTTTCGTTGGTAAGCTTTACGTCGATTGTCCAGTACTCCTTGGGTTTAAACGCATCAATCTCGCGCTCGCGGTCAACGATCATGCGCGTCACAGCGGACTGCACTCTGCCGGCGCTCAGTCCCTTTTTGACCTTTTTCCAAAGCAGCGGACTTATCTGATAGCCCACAATTCTGTCAAGCACCCTGCGGGTCTGCTGGGCGTCAACCAGATCCATATCTATCGACCTTACGTCCTTGACAGCCGCTTTTACCGCGTCCTTGGTAACCTCGTTAAAGGTTATGCGGCACGGGCTGGCGGGATCCAGACCCAATATATGAGCCAAATGCCACGATATAGCCTCGCCCTCGCGGTCAGGGTCGGTCGCGAGATAAACCGCGGAGGCTGCCTTCGCCTTTTTCTTGAGTTTGGCTATAATATCGCCCTTGCCGCGGATAGTTATATACTTCGGCTCGAAGTTGTTTTCGGTGTCTATTCCGAGCTGGCTCTTCGGCAGGTCGCGCAGATGCCCCATTGTCGCCTCAATATTGTAGCCGCTGCCCAAGTATTTCTTGACGCTGCTGACCTTGGTGGGCGACTCCACTATAACCAGCTTCTTTTTTCTCTCGGCTCCGGTTTTCTTCGCCGTGGTTTTTCTTTTTTCAGCCATAATTTTCCTCCGTTATTAAGCGAGTGAATACAGGTTTCCGGCGCTTTGGGCAATATACCCTTTAAGCTGCAGCATGACCAGCGCACTGCTGACGTCGGAGCTGCTTAATCCTGTCTCTCTTATTATATCATCAATATGCACGGATCTGTCAAACTTGCATATGTATTCCAAAATTTTTCTTTCCTTTGGCGGGCAGCTGTTAATATCAGGCTTCGCCTTGGGCTTATGCGCGGAACTATCGCGTTTCAAGCTCCGGTCCCGTCTCGGTTCTTGATCCGCGGCGGAAGGCTCGTCATCAAACGCCTGCACCTCTCTGATAGCCGCAATGCCGTTATCCAGCAGTTCTCCGTAATAATCGGAATATTCGCCGATTACATCCTCGGCGGACAGCGTAGTTATCGCGCCGTCCTTGATAAGATTATTTGGAATATACGCATTTTTGTCGGTGGGTTTGCCCGGAACGGCAAAAATGTCACGATTATATTCCTGAGTATATTTTATGGTGATCGACGTGCCGCTCCGCTTGGGTCCCTCGACAACAACGCTGCCATAGGACAAACCGGCAATTATTCTGTTCCGCTCCTGGTAATAACCGCCTTTTCCTTCCCAGCCGGGCGGCCGCTCGGACACGATCATTCCGCACTCCAATATCCTGCGGTAAAGTCCGTCGTTCTCAGGCGGATACACAATATCGACCCCTCCAGCCAGGACCGCCACAGTCATCTGACCCGCGTCAAGCGCGCCCAAGTGGGCTGCCGAGTCAATTCGCCGCGCC
The DNA here is from genome assembly GCA_947624495.1 of uncultured Monoglobus sp. Classification (GTDB taxonomy): domain Bacteria; phylum Bacillota; class Clostridia; order Monoglobales; family Monoglobaceae; genus Monoglobus. Next base: position 2,811 of record CANQKP010000145.1, read on the forward strand.
ATTCCGCTGACAACGACCACGCCCGACTTTGCCATATCAAAGCACAGCTTTTTGGTAAACTCAACCCCCTCAGTGCTTGCATATCTGGTCCCCACGACCGAGACCGTGAGATATCGGTTAAGGTCAATATTTTCACCTTTGGCGTACAGAATATGCGGCGGCAAGTCGGTATTTTTCAGCATATCGGGATATTCGGGGTCCGAAATATGCATTATGCGTATACCGCCTTTCGCGCATTGCTCAAAAATCTTTTCCGCCTCGCCCAAATCCTTCTTTTTATATTCAGTATACGCGTGACCGAGCAGCTTTTTTAAGGTCTTTTCATCTATCAAACTTCCGTCAAAAGCCTTGCCTTCAAACAGGCTTTCCGCGGTTCCGAGCTTCAGGCAGCTGCCTATAAGCTCAGGAGAATGACCGCAAACAGAGTTAAGCCATAAGCACTTTATAAGTCCCCGCTCATCCATAGATCACACCTCCGCCTGTCTGAATATCGAGTACATGAGTATTCCTGCGGCAACGGCGGCATTCAGCGACTCGACGCGTCCGGACATGGGGATGCGCACTCTGACGTCAGACAGAGCCAGGACCTTGTCCGACACGCCTCGCGCCTCACTGCCTATTACGACCGCCAACTTTTCCGATTTTCGGCACACATCCGACCCGATAAAGTCATACAGGTCAACGCTTCCGTCAAGAGCGGACGCGGCTATGAAAAATCCGTTTTCCTTCATCGCGCGGAGTTCATCAGCACCGCAGCCGCGTACAAGTCTCATTCTGAAGATAGAGCCCATGGTCGAGCGCACGGATTTCGGATTATACACATCCGCGCAGCCCGCTGTCATGTATACCGCCTGGACTCCCGCAGCTTCGGCGGCGCGTATGATCGCGCCGACATTGCCCGGCTCCGAGACCCCATCGAGTACAAGAGCTTTTGTTATCTCTCCCCGCTCGGTCTCGGCCGCGGTTTCCACCAGCGCCGCAATGCCCTGCGGCGTCGAGGTTGACGAGGCTTCATTAAACAGTTTGTCAACGACAGTATATACCATAAAGCCGTTTTCGTCAAGGCTGCGGATAAAATCCGGATTAGATACCGCAAATGTCTCGGACGACAGAATATATTTCACACGCCTCGGCGCGAACTCCGCAGCCTCGGCTACCATGCGTCTGCCCTCAACCGGAAAAACGCCGTACTTCTTCCTGCCCCTGCCTGCGGCGGCGGCTGAAAACAGCTTAAGCTTTTTATTATCACGGGAGCTGATAGGGTCAGCCATAATCCACCTCCGGTCTGAGTGCCTGAAATCAATATATAGCAAAAGTTATACCCGGTTCGGGTATAACTTTAAAATAACTATTTTACCTTCTCAACAAGCTTTGTAAAAGCCTCCGGATCGGATATCGCGATTTCCGACAACATTTTTCTGTTTATGTTAATGTTGTTCTTCTTAAGTCCGTCCATAAACTTGCTGTAGCTTATGCCGTTCTGTCTCGCGGCGGCATTGATACGGGCGATCCAAAGCTGTCTGAACTCTCTCT
>CANQKP010000146.1 GCA_947624495.1 uncultured Monoglobus sp.
TGATTTGCGACCTTGCACCTCAGTGCGAAAGACATAATTCGGTTAAACGAACCCGCTTCGCGGCTCCTCCGGTCACAGCCGCCCCTACGGTTTGAACATCAGTGGAGCCACACGAGAAAATCCCCTTTATCACTTGACAAAGGGGATCTTTAATTGGGAAGAAATCATTAATTGATTTTTATATTATTTTGCTATTTAAGATCGTCAACCGAACCTGCGTTATAAACGTTCATATAGCCCTGCTTTTCGGCTGCCTCAACAGCCTTTGCCGCGCGGTTTCCGGAAGCGCAGAACACCACAATGGTTTCGTCCGCGCTCCTGCCGCTGAGCCAATCCGTGAACTCGTCAACCGGAACGTTTACCGCTCCCTGCGCGCTGCCCTGAGCGTACTCCTCGGCAGTCCTTACATCGACCAATGCCGCGCCGCCCGCTATAAGCTCCTTCGCGGCGTCCGCCTTGATGTTTGCCTGACGCGCGTCGGCAATGCTGATCTCAGCCGCCTGACCGCCGCCTGTCAAATAAAGTGCGCTGCTGTCCGCCTCGATCTCCTCAATATCAAAATCGCAGACCTTTTTGATGACCGTGCATTTTGAGCAGTTGTTCATAGTTATCATATATCCTCCGTCGCAGCCCAGGTACATCTGACCGTCCGCCGCGAGCATATCGTTGATCACCGGACTTTCCGGTGCGCCCGGGTCGGACTCGGCATAGTAATCCGGAGTGGCGTCGAGCCATACCGTGCCCATAGGACTGGTCAGCAGCTTTGTGCCGCCGTCCGCGCTTACCAGAGCCGTGAGCATACCGTTCCAGTTTGTCAGCTTGTTTACGGTAATGTTCTTGCCGTACTCCGCGCCGAGGTCGGTTGTGTTCACCTCGCCCGTGTACTTATTAACCGAGGTCACAACGCTGCCCTGCGCTGTGATGACTGCCGAGTCGTTCTCCGCTGTCATGACCGCCTCGCTCTGTCCGAACGAAGCCGCGCCTCCGTCCGCTCCGTAGAGCAGACGGATATAGTCAAAGTTGCCGACATACTTGTCAGGGGTCTTGCCCTTGATGAATATGCCCTTCTTGCCGCCGATCGACGTGCCGCGGACTCTGAGCTGGTGAGCCGTGTAGGCGTTCCAGTCTTTGCCGGCGGTAATATACTGAGTGCCTATCTTGTTCTCGTCGGTGAGTTTGGACTTCTGCGCCTCGTCCGGAGTTATTCCGGTCATGTCGACCGCGTAGTATTCCGCCGAAACGCCCGCCTGCTTGGTGCCGACGCAAAGCTCAATTCCGACCAGATTATCGGTATCCTGCTCGCCGAAGTAGAACACGCAGTCATTGGGTGTGTTTTCAACCATATTTCCGCCGCTTGCACCTGAATTTGAGGCGATGTTGTTTTTACTATCCAGTTCGGTTGCGGGCCAGCAGTTGGTGAAATCCTCAAACTCGATCTTAAGATCGCTCGTGATATCGGGAAGAGGCTCCGGCGTCGCAGTGGGTTCGGGTGTGGGAGACGGGGTCGTCTCAACAACCTCCGCGCCCGGCTCGTAAACCACCGCATAAAGCAGCTTGTTGGAGCCGCCGCCGTATACGTAAACCGGACTTCCCGCCTTTACGTTGAGCTGCGCGGTGGAAATGCTTCCTGTTCCGTGCTGCTCTATCTTGCCGCCGTCCACCTGGTCGACGTACATAACTCTATCTGTCGAAGCATTGAATATCGCGGTAACCACGCCGTCCTTATCCGGAGTCATGTATACGCAGGTGCTGTCTCTGCCGCCTCTGCCCGCTTTCAGGCTTCGTGTGAACGTCAGAGTCTTGCCGTTATAGGTATAGCTTCCGCCCTTGTCGCTGTTCCAGCCGCCTATGCCGTTGAGTCCCATGCCGCCTACCAGCTGCGCGCCGCCGGCGCTGTCGAAGAACGAGTCGTATGCCGGATCGCTCAGGTTGTAAACTATCATATCCTTGGTTATCGGCTCGGCATAAACCGTCTCAGCCTTTTTGCCGAGCGGCGCTGCGGAGTCGGTGTTGCTCCACTCGAAGATAGATACCTTGTCGCCGTCGCCGAAGCCGTCAAATGTGTAGCTTCCCGCCGCGCTGAACGGCTTTATTTCGGACTTGGTCAAGGCTCCTGCGCTGTCGTAAGCCGCAGCCAGCAGCGTTCCGCTTGCCGCGGTCGGGGTCACGCTTATGCTGCCGCCCGCCGCGTTTTTAACGCTCATATCCGAGTTGTTGTAAATGAGCCGTATATAGTCAATATCAGCACTGCTTATCTGAATATAGAATGAACCGCAACCGTTTTCGTCAAGCGTCAGACGCTGAAGCTCGGTCGGGGTAACGCCCACGCTGACCTCAGTCCAGCTTGTTTTCGAGCCTGTGGGCTTGGCAACGCCCTCGGCAAATTCCCAATCCACGCTCGGCGTGAGTGAAAGAACTATTTTGCTGTTGCCGGACTCCTTGGCGATCCTCGCGGTAATTCCGGTCAGGTTTTCGAGCTTAACGCCGTCAAATCTCAGCCATTTTGTGCCTGTCTGCGACACAGCCTTGCCGCCGCTGGCTCCCGCCTCGTCAACTGTTTTTGCGCCGCCGGTGCTGTCCGCGTTCTCCGCTTCGAGCTGAAGGTTGGCGTAAACCGTGATAGCGCCGCCCTTGCCGTTTGTGTAATCGCTTGCCGTAATTCTGTACACGCCGTTGGTGTAGATAGTCAGTTCACCGGTCGAAACGTTGATCTCCGCGTCCTTTCTTGAGGAGCCGTCCAGCCTCTCGACCGTCCAGATAAAGCTGCCGCCCGCCTGAGCGCCGCCGTTCATTGCCGTCATGGAAAGTTTCAGCGGATCGCTCTCGGTGATCGTGCCGCTTACAGTTGTCTCGCCTGCGTTTATTGCTCCGATACCGTTTTGAGAATACTCAATTCTGCCGTCAACTATGACTCCGGTCCGGCTCGCCTCGATCGTGTAGACTTCGTCTATCTGAATTTTCGGAACAGCCAGTATAGCCGCAATCGCCTCGTTCACCGCGAGGTCCAGTCCGTCGCCGAGCAGAGCGTTCTGTATCATCTCGTGCATCTCGGTGTAGATGCCGTTCAGTTCCTCCCAGTTCTCGGCAGTGTAAGCGATCTGCGGGCAGGTCGCGTATGCCGCTTCGAGACGGGACAGGTATTCATTGCGCTGCGCGTCGCTGAGACCATCTCTGTACTGAGAAACGACCGGGAATGAGAAGCTTGCGCTGCTGCCGTCCGCCTTTGAGGCTGTGACGGTGATAGTAGCCGTACCCTCGCTTGCTCCCGCGGTAACGTTTCCGAGTCCGTCAACCTTGGCGACGTTTTCATTGCTGCTCTTATATTCAACTGTTACGCCCGCGCCCGCGAAGTCTGTTACGACCTTGTCGTTCTCAAGCGTCACGCTTGCGTTTGCCGAAAGACTGTTGGCAGGCTGAGCGCCTTTGTTTACACTGTAGACCTTAATTCCGGACGGTATAGCGTACACGCTCGCCACCGAGTCGGCGATATCGCCGCTTACGCTGAACTTGATCGTCTGCGCGCTTTGGTCGTTGGCGCTTGCGCCGACCGCCGCTGTGTACTCGCCGTCTATAACATAATTCTGCTGCGTTACTTCATTAAAGAAGTATACATCCGATATATCAAGGTCAAACGTTACCGACTTGGTCTCGCCGGGATTTAACTCAATTCTCTTAAAGCCCTTGAGCTGTTTGAGCGGCAGGGTCTTGCCGTCCGCGCCCGGAACCGTGATATAGAGCTGCGCTACCTCGGCGCCCTTGACGCTTCCGGTGTTCTTTACGTCCGCCGTGATCTTCACGGTGTCGTTAGCGTTTGCCGACGCCTTGTCGATTTTTATGTTCGAATATGCAAATGTGGTATAGCTTAAGCCGTAGCCGAACGGGTATACCGGCGTTCCCTTGTAATACTGATAGGTCCTGCCCGGATAGTCCGCAGTCTGATCGTTTATGTCGCTTGACAGCTCATAGTTTGTGAAGTTATAGTTAATATTATTCTCCGTGGTCCTGGCGCTGCCTATAGGCATCTTGTTTAAGTCATCGGTCGCGTACCATGTGGTTGAAAGTCTGCCCGACGGATTAACGTCGCCGGTCAGGATCTTGCCCAGAGCCGTACCCTGAGTCTGTCCGTTATATGACGTCCACAGCATAGCCGCGCACTTGTCCTTAAATCCGTCAACGTTCATCTGACCGACTGTCTGCATGGCGACTACTGTCTTTTGAGGATAAGCGTCGCAGATGCTCTGAACGTGTGACTGAGAAGCGGGCAGGTTGATGCTCGCTCTGTCGCGGGACTCGGATGCGTCCGGAGTACCCAGACCGTCCTGCTTCGGA
>CANQKP010000147.1 GCA_947624495.1 uncultured Monoglobus sp.
ATCACCGTAATGTTTCAGTTCAAGAAGCGATTTTTATCCTTCAAAGGCAAGGATATATTGTTTCTTCTCCTACGTAGGCCTTTGATTTAATACCGTTTTTGACCACTTCTACGTGGTCTGCTTTATTGCGCTTTTTTTACTCTACGTTTAGGCTTTATTTTTCAGACTTGGTCTCCTCTCTCATAAGTTTGTATTCCGTCATCGGCAAAAATAAGTGCCCTTTGCGAGTGATTCAGATTGATTTTTTGCCGATAATATGGTATACTATAATCAGAAGATCGGAGGCGCATTATGAACTATTTATCCGTAAAAGAGATTGCTGCGTTATGGGATATTTCCGAGCGCAGCGTTCGCAATTATTGTGCGGCAGGCAGAGTTCCCGGTGCGTTTATCACCGGAAAGACGTGGAACATTCCCGAAAATGCCGAAAAGCCCGTGCGGAGCAATAAGAGCTACCCTACCCCGCAAAATCTGCTTGATGTTCTCAAAGAAGAAAAGCGCAGCCGTATCCACGGTGGAATCTATCACAAAATACAGATCGAGCTGACATACAATTCAAATCACATTGAGGGCAGCCGCCTCACGCATGATCAGACACGATTCATATTTGAGACAAATACCGTCGGCATAACGAACGAAAGCGTTCGTGTCGACGATATCATAGAAACCTCCGCACATTTCCGCTGCATAGACGAAATCATCGACAACGCGAAAGCGAAGCTCAGCGAAAAGTTTATAAAGAACCTTCATCTGATCCTCAAAACCGGAACAAGCGACGCCAAAAAGGATTGGTTCGCCGTCGGCGACTACAAGAAGATCCCGAACGAGGTCGGCGGCAATGAAACGACTTTGCCTGAGAACGTCCCCACCGAAATGAGACAGCTTGACTATATGCGTAAAAAGTCTGAGATCGACAAGGCTGTTGTAACGCGCCGGATTGCTCCTTCTGAGGACTTGATCCGCAAGAGCATCTCCCTCTTGCGTGACTATCTCGGCGCTATGGACATTCCCTCCGATGAAGATGGACTCATCCGTTATGTCATTACCACCTTCGAGAGCAAGCTTGGACACTATCAGCAGCTTATTGACAACGAATACAGCCGGGAGCGTTACCCGGAGCGCGAAGTTGTGACAGCTGCCCGTGACCTGATGCAGGAAATTCTCAACCATCGCAAGGATAACGTTGCCCTGCTTGCCTTTATGGTGCAGAAACAGGATGAACTTTTAGACACCGTAGAGGATTTAGAAGGAATTGAGCTGTTCTTTAAGTCTCAACGCGTTATTTTCGACAGCGCCAAACAGCAGATGGACCGCGTAAGCAAGGAACGTGATGACTTCTCTACGGACTCTGAGGCGCAGGAGATTTTCAAGACTATTTCAACTATCCTTGTAATGCCGAAGCCATACGGCCGTATCGGAGAGCTCCCTGCCCTCGTTGCCAAGGTCAAAGAGAAATACGATGCCCTTCTCGACATCAAGCGCGATGAAGTAGCAGAAATCATCCGTCAGGGCATGCAGGACGTTCACCAGCTTGCCGGCGAAGCCCGCAACGCCGGTGATCTGCTCCGTCAGGCCGACGATTGGTTTGTGAAAAAACGCGAGACGCTGAAAGTGGCGACATCCCTCACCGACCTCGACGCTATGATTACCCAAGTCCTCAATTATAAGGACAACATCTGCCGCCGCATGGAGCCGATGGTTACGCCGGTTGACCCTGATCCGAAGCCCGGCGAAAAGGATATTCCGAAGCCCAAGCGTATTAAGACGGTGCGCCGGTATGACCTCTGCTCCGTAAAACGGTTGCAGACCAAAGAGGATATTGATAAATATGTTGATGATGTTAAAAGCAAATTGCTAAATGCGCTTAAGGACTGTGATGAACTGCAGATAAATTAAGGAAGTGAAGAAAATGGAAATAAAAGATGAGCTGCAAGCGAAAATTTCACAAATTGACGAACAAATAGAAGAGCTTGAAAAAGAACTTGAAAGTTTAGCGGACGAGCGGTACGAGTACGAACAGGAATTAATGAAAGTTGAAAGAACTGAAAAAACAGTAGCATTACTCAACAGTATTTTTGAAATTACAGACGAAAATACTCAATCCCAAAGGCTGTTCCATAATACGGCAACAACGCCGATCATAGATAAATTTGCAAATTCTGATAAGCGCTTTTTAGTTTTTACAAGGGCCTTTTGCCTTTCTCCCGTGTGGAAACATGTTTCCCTTGTAATCGCAAAAAGTAGCTTAGGGATAAACTATGATAACAACGGTTTAGTTTTAACCGATTTAAAAAAGGCGGTCGGTGATACGGTATCTGAATACAGCTACTACTTTTTGCATGACAGTTCTCGGTTATTTCCGCTCTATAGGGAGCTGATTACAGTCGCCAAAAAAACGCCTGCCAAAGGTGAAATTGTTCCGTTTGAAAGAGTCTGCCTTATTGGGGGACAAACGTATGACGATCAAACTGGTTTTGGTTCAGAGTATTGTGGTTCGGATCTTGTTTATGAAGGCAAAGAATATGGAGAGACAACAAAGTTTGTTATTATTGGGGTAATCGTAGAAGATTGACGGGGGAGAACACAACATGAACAAAAATGCAATTCAGCGCTTTGCAATTTGGGCGCGTACCGAGCTGATTTCTCAGGTTTCGCAGAGAGCCTATCAATATGACATCAAAGTGGACGGTTACGGCGAATACGATGCTGAGGCTGTCGGCGGACGTTTGCTGTCAAAAGACGAGAAGAAACAGCGTCAGCAGCTTATCAATCAGATACGGAGCAATGGTTATACTCAGGTGATGGAAGAAGTCGCCTATACTTGGTTTAACCGTTTTATCGCCTTGCGTTTCATGGAAGTCAACAACTACCTCCCCACTCACATCCGAGTCTTCTCGGATGCTTCCGGAGCTTTCAAGCCGGAGATCCTGAGCAATGCCCTCCATCTGGATTTGGATGGTCTGAACATGGAAAAAGTCTCTGACCTGATTGAGAAAAATCAAAGCGAAGACTTATATCGTTATCTCCTATTGACCCAATGCAACGCCCTCAATGCGTCCCTTCCCCGGATGTTCGAGGAAATGGGCAGTTATACGGAACTGCTGCTTCCAAACAACATTCTTCGGCAAGACGGCGTTCTCGGACGCATGGTCTCGGATATCCCCGAAGAAGACTGGACGGATCAGGTGCAGATCATCGGCTGGCTCTATCAGTATTACAATACGGAACTGAAAGATGAAACCTTCGCCCTGCTGAAAAAGAACGAAAAGATCACAAAAGAATGCATCCCGTTCGTAACGCAGCTCTTCACACCTGACTGGATCGTCCGCTATATGGTAGAAAACAGCCTCGGACGTCTCTGGCTGGAAGGACATCCCGACGACGAGCTGAAATCAGGATGGAAATACTACCTCGACGAAGCCGAGCAGGAGGCGGAGGTTCAGGCGCAGCTTGACGCAATTCGCGCAGAACGCCGAGATCTCCGTCCGCAGGACATCAAATTGATCGACCCCTGCATGGGCAGCGGACATATACTCGTCTATGCCTTTGACGTACTGGTTCAGATATACAAAAAGGCGGGATTCAGCGAGCGCGACGCCGCGCAAAGCATATTAAAAAACAACCTTTACGGTCTTGATATTGACAAAAGAGCAGCACAACTCGCCTATTTTGCGGTGATGATGAAGGCGCGGCAGTATGATCGCCGCATCTTTGCCCGCGATATACAGCCGAATATTTTTGCAATTGCGGAGAGCGGTCATTTTGAAAAAGTCGGCAAAAAGGTCTCTGTGATCAATCCCGCCGCTATAGAAGAATTCATCGGCGGACGACCTGAGATCAAAGCGAATTATGATCTGCTCTTTGAGCAGATGTTCGATGCAAAAGAATACGGTTCCGTCATCCGCGTTGAGGGGGTGGATTTTGACGCGCTCTACGCCCGTTATGATGAAACGGTGGATGAAGTCAGCTTATACCATCAAATATTTAAGGAAGAACTGCTCCCTCTTATTCAGATCGCAGAGATGCTGTCTCAAAAGTACGACGTTGCCGTGACAAATCCGCCGTATATGGGTTCAGGAAACATGAACTCTAAATTATCTGAGTTTGTAAAAAATTGCTATCCGGATTCAAAGTCTGATTTAAGTACTGCTTTTATGGAAAGAACGCTTTTTATTCCCAAGCGCAGCTTGCGGAGAAGGTGGGCGTATCTCTTCGCACCATCGCCGCCTATGAGCAGGGAGTCAAACGT
>CANQKP010000148.1 GCA_947624495.1 uncultured Monoglobus sp.
CCATGGAATCGGAGTTTTAGTGTGACTCAGTGTGACACGGTGGTACTCAGTGTGAAATTGGTTTGGTAATACCATATTATTACAGTTACAGACAACCCCCTAAAATAATCATTGGCAAAGAGAAAGCATTTTTGTACGGCGTGTAGAAAAAACTCCGTTTTTCAAAATTTAAATAGCCCAAGCCCGGTTCCGCCTCATGTCCAAAAACGTGCGTGATTTGCGACCTTACAACTTTCTGCATAAAGCATCGTTTTGTACAGCGAACCCGCTGCGCGGCTCCGGTCGCAGCCACACCCGGGCGGATTCGCTCCACCCTTTCGGGCGGAACGAATTAGGGGACTTTGTCCCCTAAAACCCCTGAAAACAAGTAGTTTGTACGGGCTAAAAACAGCATCTTTCCCAAAAAGCGGTTTTGTTTCATTGCCGCCGCGGTAGGCACGGCGGAACCAGGGGACGGCGCATTGTTCATAAGCAAAACCGTTTTTTGGGAACACATATTCCGTAACCGGGTCCGGCGATTATATCAGACCTATTTTTAACTCGCAACTTTATTATAGTTATTTAAAAACTCTTTTGCAGAAGCTTGTTTTTGTTGAAATATTACAAATATAAATTTATATTTTATACAAATTGCCAAAGATATAAAATTGCTGATTTTGATAGATTTTTGTAATTGATTTTTTGAGAGTTTTACGGTAAAATTAATATATGTATACAATTTAGTTTTGCAAAAAATAATATTTTTTAAAACAATATAAGCACAAACAAAGACACAAACAAGGAGGAGTTTCTATGACTTCAAAATTCAGAAAACCGATAGCCCTGCTGCTGTCGGTCATGATGATGGCAACAATGGTTATAGCGATGCCGGTCGTTTCGGCTGCGCCCGATGAGGGCGGACCGTCCGATGCTCCCGTTGCGGATGTTGACTTCACAACGCTGACGGCGGTTCCGGTATACAGCGGAGAGACGAAGCAGGGCTTTGTTTCGACATCCGGCGCTATTATGCCCGAAGGTTATGACAGAAAGGTTGCCGACACAAGCAAGATCACGATCGGTGAAAGCGGCGTAAGCGTTACCGAAAGCGACGGCGACTACCTTGCAAACGGCAAGTATCTGAAGAGTTCAAACTATTCAAACTACGGCGGACTTATCTACAGAGTTGACACCGCTCCCGGCGCGTACCACCTTGAGGTGACGCTGGGCGGCGACAGCACAAGCGGTAATACCAAGATCGCTCCGACCGGAATGGACGCGTCGCAGCTTACAAAAACAACTGCCTGGGATACGGCAGGTCACGTGTCAAGAACGGCTTCCGCGTCATGGAACGAGAATACCTGGTCATATGACTTCGCAACAGGCGATAATTTTGTTGAGCTTGATATCGAGCCGAGCAAGATGCCCGCGGCAGATGCGCCTCAGACCGTAACGGTCAAGTCTATCAAGATAACTCCGATAGCGGTCGGTCAAAAAGGCGACAAGCCCACTATCCATATCCTTGGCGACTCTACACAAAAGACATATACATTTAACGAGATAATCAGTTCATGGGGTCAGACGCTCTGCAACTACTTTGACTTAAGCAAGGTAAATGTTGTGAATTACTCAATGGGCGGACGCTGCATGAGGAACAACTATACCGAAGGCAGATTTGACGACGTTCTTATAAACGGCAAGCAGGGCGATTATGTGTTCCTGCACTCGGCTCATAACGACGAGTCCCCGGCAGAGTCGCGCTTTGACAGAGGCACAAACTACACCGGCGGTACAGCGGCGCAGAATAATGCTCTTTACAACAGATGGCTCGATATGTACGTAAGCGCTGTTAAAGCGCGCGGCATGATCCCGGTACTGGTATCCCCGATGCCCAGAGGTTCCGGCAAGGAGACGACCTTTAATCCCGACTCACCTAAAAACATGAAAGAAAAGGCGAAGGCGGACCCGGAAGTTGCTTATGTAGAGCTGTATCAGGGCGCGGTCGATTATTATAAAAAACTTGACGCTAACGAGGGTACATGGACCTACAACAGCATCGAGGCGGGAGAAAGCCCCGCGAACAACTCCGCGAACGGAGCCAACGGTGACGGCACACACTACAAAGAAGCCGCCGCGAAGCAGTTCTGCCGCATAATCCTCCAGAGCATATATGACCAGAGCGCTGCGGAAACGGACACTTATACAGACAAGGCGGTAATGCAGGATCTGGTATCCTATATGCCCGAAAGCGTTGTAAGCGCAGCGGCAAGCGGCGACTGGTCGGCAGTATTCCCCGAAATGGCAAGCGATGTAAGCGCGGTCGGCGTTGTTCCGGGCGCGGTTAAGCAGACAAGCGACAATTACTATTACAGGAACAATATCGAAAAAGCGTTGCAGCTTGGCGCTCTTCATAAGGACAGCGACAATAACTTCAAGCCAAACGAAACGATAACAGTGGGCGAGTTCGCAAGAGGCATGGAAAAGGTATTTGATCTGCCGGACAACACTCTTAACGGATACACGCTCACCTATGACGAACTCAAGGCGATGTCGGCTCCCGCGCAGGCTTCCGCCTACACGGAAACAATTACCGGACCCGACGGAAGCTATGATAACGCTCAGGCGGCGGACGGAGAGCTGACCGTAACCGTTCAGCAGGCGGAAGGCGGCACGATAACTGTTTACAACAACAGCGCGTTTGAAAGCGGCACCGGAGATGTTCCGGCAAATGTTGAGGCAGGCAAGACGTTTGTTGATAATGATTATATGACAATGACGGCTCCGCAAGAGCTGGTTAAGGGATCTGACAGCGGCGGAAAGTTTACGGGCAACAGCGAAATATCCACAAACTACATAGAGTTCCGCAACGCCAGTCCCGAAAAGATAGTTAAGTATGTTTCAAAGGCGGACGGTATTATCACAGTATACGCGCGCTTTAATGACAACAAGGCTATCGAACTCAAGAGCGCGGACGGAACACAGTCCCAGACTCTGCCCGGAGAGGGAACCGGCGCTACGATTCACGGAACAGTACAGTTTAACGTAAAAGCCGGAGTTGAGTATGACCTCTATGCGCGCGGCGGCACAGGCAGACTGTTCGGCGTTAAGTACGAGTCTACCGATTATCCCCAAAGCACAGAGTCTCTGACGGCGTCTTTGGGAGACGAGATCAGAGTTGTGGCAGTAGCGGGCGACGGCTATCTTAATGACCATATTCTGGTAAACGGTCAGCCCGTTGAAGCATCGGGCAGAGAGTATGTCTTTAAGCTCGAAGGCAGCGCGACTGTTTCCGCTACATACAGAAACGAACCCGCTTTTACGGAAAATACAGTCATTGCAAGCGATGCGGCGCTCACGCGTGAGGCTATGGGCGCGATCCTGTATGACGCGTATATGGCAAAATACGGAAAGAACGACGACGGCAGCTGGGTCAAAGTTCCGTACATGAACCAGAACGGCAGCGTTCCGTCACCCGACGACCCGAACTATGACCCGAACATCAAGTATGAAGGTTCGCCCTATATCCCGCTTGTAGGCTGGGCGGCTCTCAAGGATATTTCATCGATAAACAACTCGCTGTACGGCAAGGTTAAAGACGCCTATAACCTGGGTCTTATGAGGTCCGAAAAGGATAACGTAAGAGGTCAGATAAAGGTCGGAGACGAGCTTGAACCTCAGGCAGAGGTAACAAGAGCCAAGGCGGCAAAGACTTTGGTATTCTGCTACATCCTTACTCAGGACCCCAACGAGGAGAGCCAGATCATCCCCGGCGCCCATAACTACGCGGCTGAAACGGTTGCTGCAATCGTTACGCCCAATCCGGACGCTCCTTCAACACCGTATGAGGGAGAGGCAGTGCTTCCCACAGCTACTCCGGAACCTGAAGTGACCGCCACACCCGAACCCGAAGCAACTGCCACACCCGAACCTGAGGTGACGGCAACGCCCGAACCTGAGGCAACAGCAACACCTGAGCCTGATGCAACAGCCACGCCTGAACCCGAAGCGACGGCAACGCCTGAACCCGAGGCGACGGCAACGCCTGAGCCTGAGGCAACGGCAACGCCCGAACCCGAAGCGACCGTAACACCGCAGCCTCTTAAGGATCAGACCTTTGACGGCAGCGACCCGAAGGATATAGAGGTAGAGCTTCCCGAAACTGTAAAAGAGGTAAAGCAGGTAACGGTCGGCGGAAATGTTGTTCCGACCGACAGCTACACAGTCGAAAACGGCAGGATAACATTTAAGGACGACTTTCTTAAGAA
>CANQKP010000149.1 GCA_947624495.1 uncultured Monoglobus sp.
CGCCTTGCCGGTATACATTCCGTAAAGCGACGTCGCTTTCTGAACGTTGATCTGCGCCGCGTTCCAGCCCTCCTGAGCGACTTTCTGCATAAAGTCCGCATCACCCTCGAACATGAAGGCATAGCGGTCAAACACCGCCGGGTTGACCACAAGTCTGCGGCTTATCGTTGACATATCGATAAGCGTTGTGAGGCTTGACACCGACGCGCCGATAGTTATCGGTATAGCGATAAGCACCAGTTCTTTTAGTATCGTCTTTCTGGGTCTGAGTTTTTTTGCAGCCGTAACCGACGGAGCTATTTTTTCGCCGTGCCTTTTGGCTGCCGCCGCAAAGAATATGTAAATCAAAATAAGCAGTGTCGCCGACAGGAATGTTCCGGCGGTAACGCCCAGTATCGCGCCGGCGGATGCGTAAACCGTTCTCAGGTGCGCCGACTGGATAACCTTTCCCGCTATATCCACAAGGTTTGGAGCGTCGGGGTTTATGGTCATGTTCATAAAAAATCCGGCAGCCATAAGACCTATCACAAGTTTGCCGGTTGACTCGATCACCTCGGAAAAAGCTGTGGGATACATATTCTGCCTGCCTTGAAAATATCCGCGCAGCGCAGACGCCATCGAGACGAAGAATATAGCCGGCGATATCGCCTTAATGCCAAGCTCCGCGTCGGGCATACCCACCGCTCTCGCGAACGGCTCGGCAAACACGAACAGTATCACGCTGCCTACAATTCCGATAACGAACAGCAGCGAAAACGCAGTCTTAAACACCCGCCCCGCGTCTTGCTCATCATCCCTGGCAAGGCTTTCGGAAACCATTTTGGAGATCGCCACCGGAAAGCCCGCGGTTGCGACAATAAACATAAATGTATATATCTGATAGCCGCCGTTAAACAGACCCATGCCGTCGTCGTCTATAAGATTGGTCATGGGTATCTTGAAAAACGCGCCTATGACTTTAACTATAAGGCTTGCTATGCCGAGTATCAGCGCGCCTTTAACAAAACTGCCGCCGCTGCTTTTTTTCCTGCTCAAATGTTTCAGCTCCTTGTTTGCGTTTAAGTTTGTACTCTATAATTATATTATATTATACAATAAAATACAATATATATTTTTGAAATTTAAAGTATTTGAAATAAAAGTGAGATATCAAAACGACCGCGGCGGAGCCGAAGCTCCGACACATTTAAATCATGGGCGCCTATCCGACATTTTCTTTTTTAAGTATCTTTTCTCAAGATAAAATACAGCAGCCGCGATAACCGCCGCCAAGGCTATACCGCAAAGCACGTCGGTCGGGAAGTGAACGTAAAGATACAGACGTGAAAACGCGATAAGACACGCCAAGACCAGCGCCGCGACATCAAGATATTTGACTCTGTGCATAATCAGCAAAAACGCAGCGGTGAACGATGACAGCGCGTGTCCGGACGGAAACGAATATCCGCCGGGCGGCGGTATCAGCAAGGTTATGTCCGGCTCCTGCACGTATGGTCTTAGGCGGCACACTATGTTCTTTATGCCCCATGTGCTTAAGAGCAGTCCTGCCAGCAGACCGATTATTATTGAGACGCCGCAGGCACGGTACTTCCTAAAGCAGCACAAAACAAGACCCAGCGCGATCCAGATAATGCCGCCGTTGCCGAGTACGGTAACAAACCTCATAAGTCCGTCCATAAAACCGCAGCGCATATTGTTTTGTATAAAGTCAAGAACCGCAAAATCCATGCCCGTTACAGCTCCCAAGCAAACCGCCCCTTTCAATTCAGTCATGTTTTTAATATAATACCATACCGCCGAGAAAATTACAAACAATTCAATTAAAAAGCTTGGAACAAAACGTTCCAAGCTTTTTGGTGGAGGGAGATGGATTCGAACCATCGAAGTCGTTGACAACAGATTTACAGTCTGCCCCCTTTGGCCACTCGGGAACCCCTCCGATTAAATTGTGCGCCGCCGTGCCTTCGCGCTGACGACTTGACTATAATACCATAATCGGGCGGGCTTGTCAAGACTTTTTTAGAAAATTTTTTAAAATAATTGTTAAATCCTTATTGCCAAAACAAGCACGTTATGTTAATATTGTTTTATAAATTTAAACCTTGGAGGCAAAACTATGAGCAATGAGATGAACATAAAACAAATAATGGACACCATACCGCACCGATACCCGTTCCTGCTCGTTGACAAGATTATTGAGTTTGAGGAAGGCAGGCGCGCAGTGGGACTTAAAAACGTTACCCTGAACGAACCGTTCTTTCAGGGTCACTTCCCCGGCAACCCGATAATGCCCGGTGTGCTTATATGTGAGGCGCTGGCACAGGTGGGCGCGGTGGTGATACTCAGCAAGCCGGAATTCCGCGAAAAACTGGCGGTGTTCACCGGCATAAACAACTTTAAGTTCAAGCACCAGGTGGTTCCCGGCGAGACATTGAGGCTTGAGGTCGAACTGACCAAGTTCCGCTCGGTAATGGGCAAGGCTGACGTGTGCGCATATGTCGGCAGCGATGTTGCCGCCAAAGGCGAAATATCATTTGCACTTATTGACAAATAAGCCGCGCTATATCAGCGCGGCTCTTTTTAAATTATAATATTTTAAGGCGTAGATACCTAAATCCAACTCTTTCAAAAGTTTATCGCGCTTTTTATTAAAATTTAAGCGCAAACTTTGACTTTAAATACTAACCGTTTAAGTTATTATCAAGGATATCAAGCTGGTGCCTGATCTCGGCGGGGAGTCTGTCTCCGAACTGAGCAAAGTACTCCTTGATGTTTTCAACATCCTCTTTCCATGCTTCCTTATCAACGCTGAGCAGCGCGTTAAGGTCCTCATCCGACATATCAAGACCGGTTGTATCAATATCCGAAGCTGTGGGAAGCAGACCGATCTCACTGTCGTGAGCGTCCGCCTTGCCGGATACGCGGTCCAATATCCAGAGCAGGACTCTCATATTGTCGCCAAATCCGGGCCACATGAAGTTGCCCTCGTCATCCTTCTTGAACCAGTTGACGTGGAAGATCTTAGGCGCCTTGTCGCCGAGCTTTTCGCCCATTTCAAGCCAGTGTCCGAAGTAGTCCGCCATATTGTAGCCGACAAACGGCTTCATCGCCATCGGGTCGCGTCTTACAACGCCGACTGCGCCCGCCGCCGCCGCGGTTGTCTCGGACGCCATTGTGGCGCCCACAAACACTCCGTGCTTCCAGTCTCTTGCCTGATAAACCAGCGGTGCTGTCTTGGCGCGTCTGCCGCCGAATACGATCGCAGAGATCGGAACGCCCTGCGGATTTTCAAATTCGGGCGAAATGCACGGGCAATTCTTCGCAGGCGCTGTAAATCTTGAGTTGGGGTGCGCCAGGTTACCCTCGTATGTTGTTCCGTCAACCTTTTCGCCAAGCCAGTTCGTGCAGTTCTTGGGCGGGTTCTTGTCAAGACCCTCCCACCAAACTGTCATATCGTCATTGTTTATCGCAACATTTGTGAAAATGGTGTTCTTTTTAGTGGACTCCAGCGCGTTGAAGTTGGTCTTTTCACTGGTTCCGGGCGCAACTCCGAAAAATCCCGCTTCGGGATTGATCGCGTAGAGCTTGCCGTCCTCCGGATTAATTCTCAGCCACGCAATATCATCGCCGACTGTCCAAACCTTGTAGCCCTTCTTCTTAAGATACTCAGGCGGGATAAGCATTGCCAGATTGGTTTTGCCGCAGGCGCTGGGGAAAGCGGCGGCAATATACTTGACCTCGCCCTGAGGATTTTCAAGACCCAATATAAGCATATGCTCAGCCATCCAGCCCTCTTTTTTGCCGAGGTACGAAGCAATTCTGAGCGCAAAGCACTTTTTGCCCAGCAGAACGTTGCCGCCGTAAGCCGAGTTCACCGACATAATGGTATCGTCCTGCGGGAAATGAACAATATATCTTTCGTCCGGATCAACGTCCTTTTTTGAATGGAGGCATTTTACAAAATCACCGTCAGCGCCGAGAGCATCCATAACGGAATTTCCTATTCTGGTCATTATGTCCATATTGAGTACAACATAAATACTGTCGGTAAGCTCAATGCCTATTTTTGAGAACGGCGAACCCACGGGTCCCATGGAATATGGAATAACATACATCGTTCTGCCTTCCATAGAGCCGTCATAAAGCGCGTTCAGCTTGGCATACATCTCATCGGGCGCCATCCAGTTGTTGATCGGACCCGCCTCCTCCTCGGTCGGTGTGCAGATGAACGTT
>CANQKP010000150.1 GCA_947624495.1 uncultured Monoglobus sp.
CGGTGTTTTTTCCATGCAATATCACATCCTTCAAAAAATTTCACCCTCTAAGTTTACTCCGTTTCCGCGGGTTTGTCAAGCGGAACGGCACTCGCGGGCACTTAAATCAAAATATAATTTAAGTATGCCCAAAGGAGGTGATGCACATGAAAAATATAAATGCCGGAGCAGTGGCGAGAACCTTGATTTTGCTCCTGGCGCTGATCAATCAGGCGCTGGTTATGAGCGGACACTGCATAATCGATGTGGCGGATAACGACATCTATCAGACTGTCAGCATGATATTCACGATCGGAGCCTCACTCGTCTCGTGGTGGAAGAACAACAGCTTTACCACAGCGGCGAAAGAGGCGGACGACTATATGAAAAAAGTAAAATCGGAGGCGAAGAAATAAATGAAAAAAGTTTATATTGATCCCGGTCACAACTACAGCGGAGCCGACACCGGCGCGGCGGGATTTGGACTCAAGGAGCAGGATGTGACCGTGCTGGTGGCGCAGAAGCTCAAACCGATGCTTAAAAAGAGCGGCTTTGATGTAAAAATGAGCCGCGAGGCGATAACCGACGTTGTAGCAACCGGTCTTTCCGCCAGTCTGTCGGGCAGGGCTGAGGCTGCCAACAGCTGGGACGCGGACATTTTTATCAGCATCCACTGCAACGCCGCCAACACCAAGGCTTACGGCTGCGAGACCTACTGTGTCAGCACGACCGGAAACGCGGGAAGGCTGGCGAGATGTGTTCAGGATCACCTGCCGGCTGAGACAGGAAGATACGACCGGGGCGTCAAGACCGCGAATTTTGCGGTGCTGACTCGCACAAGTATGCCCGCGATTTTGGTTGAAACGGCGTTTATCGACAACTTCGATGACAACAAGTTTCTCGCGTCGGACGCAGGCAGAGAAAAGCTTGCCGCGGCAATATATAAGGGCGTGTGCGATTATTACGGAATTAAGTATGACACAGAAAGCGAGGATGAATTAATGAGCAGGGAATATGAAGAGCTTAAGGCGAAAAACGAGAGCCAGGACAAAATTATCGGCGAGATCGGGATCGATATAGAGAGCAGCAAGAGCGATATCAACGGCATAAAAGAAAGGCTCAAGAGGTATGACTATGTTGATGAAAATATGCCGTCGTGGGCTGTACCCACGATCACGAAGCTTGTAACAAAGGGCTACCTCAAGGGCGACGAGAGCGGAAAACTCAATCTTACCGAGGACCAGCTCAGGCTGTACACGGTCAACGACCGCGCAGGACTCTACGGTGAATAAACAGGAGCGGGACGGCGATCACCGTCCCGCATTTATTATGTCTTTATTTTTTTGTAAGAAAAATCAAAAAAAGAGTTGAAAAGCTGGCGGATATGTGATAAAATGTATAGTCAGAAATACAATATAAACAAAATAAGGGGGAATTATAAATGGATTTAAACGAAATCAAAGATCTCAAAATCCACGCGGCTCATGTTAGAAAAATGGCGCTTGAAGCGGTTCACGCAGCCGGTGCAGGTCATCCCGGCGGCTCGCTTTCGGTGGCGGATATTCTTACATACCTGTATTTTAAAGAGATGAACGTTAAGCCGGACGACGCCAAAAATCCCGACCGCGACAGATTTGTGCTGTCAAAGGGTCACTGTTCGCCCGCGCTTTACGGAATTTTGGCTGAGGCGGGATTTATCCCGAAGGAGGATATCAAGGGCTTCAGAAGCATTGACAGTTACCTCCAGGGTCATCCCGACATGAAAAAGGTGAACGGCGTTGATATGTCGACCGGTTCGCTGGGTCAGGGCATAAGCTGCGCGAACGGCATGGCTCTCGCTGCGAAGCTTGACGGTAAAAGCTACCGCGTATACACCGCGCTCGGCGACGGCGAGATAGAAGAAGGCGAGGTATGGGAGGCGGCAATGTTCGCGGCTCATTATAAGCTGGACAACCTGACCGCGTTCCTTGACTATAACGGTCTTCAAATCGACGGCGAGATCACAAAGGTTATGAACTCAACGCCGATTGACAAGAAGTTCGAGGCGTTTAACTGGCACGTAATTCGAATTGACGCGCACGATTTTAACCAAATCGAGGCGGCGGTGAACGAAGCGAAGCAGACCAAGGGTCAGCCCACGCTTATTTTGGCAAAGTCCACAAAGGGCAAGGGCGTTTCGTTCATGGAGGGTCAGGCGGCATGGCACGGCACGGCTCCCAATGACGAGCAGTACGAGCAGGCGGTTTCCGAGCTTGACGCTTATATTAAATCTCTCGGAGGTGACAGATAATGAATTACAAAATCGGTGAAAAAATAGCTACCAGACAGGCATACGGCGACGCTTTGGTCGAATACGGAAGCGACCCTCGAATTGTTGTTATGGACGCGGACCTTTCAAAGTCCACCAAGACCGACGGTTTTAAGGTCACATATCCCGAAAGATTTATAAACACGGGTATTGCCGAGGGCAATATGATGGCGACCGCTGCGGGTCTTGCGACCTGCGGCAAGATAGTTTTTGCAAGCTCGTTTGCTATGTTCGCGGCGGGCAGAGCCTTTGAGCAGATAAGAAACTCAATCGGCTATCCCCACCTGAACGTTAAGATCGGCGCTACACACGCCGGTATCTCGGTCGGCGAGGACGGCGCTTCGCATCAGTGCCTGGAGGATTTGGGACTCATGCGCACGATACCCGGCATGGTTATATTAAACCCTGCTGACGCGGTTGAGTCAAACCTCGCGGTGAAAGCCGCCATTGATTATGACGGTCCCGTTTACTTAAGATTTGGCAGACTGGCGGTTCCGACGATTTTTGACGAGAACTATAAGTTCGAGATAGGCAAGGGCGTGGAGCTTTCAGACGGCACAGACGTAACACTTATCGGAACCGGACTTTTGGTTCCCGCCTGCACCGAGGCGAAGGAAATTCTTGCCGGTGAGGGCATCAGCGCGAGAGTCATCAATATGGCTACTATCAAGCCTATCGACAAGGATATAATCATCAAAGCTGCAAAGGAGACCGGTGCCATAGTTACAGCTGAGGAACACAACGTTATCGGCGGTCTCGGCAGCGCGGTGGCGGAGGTTCTGGTCGAGAACGCACCCGTTCCCATGAAGCGCGTCGGCACGCAGGATGTTTTCGGACGCTCCGGAAAGCCGTATCCGCTGCTTGAGATGTATGGTCTTGACGCCAAAACGATTGCCGCGAAAGCCAAAGAAGCAATCGCAATGAAATAAAAATAAATACATCTTGACAAATCAACAAAGCTGTAATATAATAAAACACGAAAGGGGATCGTCCGAAAGCGACCCCCGATCACGCAAAAGGGTAACTGTTTAAACAGTTAGCCAAAATTTAATATGAAGTCATATGACCGTCTATTACTTTTGACTTAGAGACGGTCATATTGCTTTTATGCTCACTATTACAAAAAATATCATAACAGCGGCGATTATTCTAAAAATCGCATTCAGCATAGCAATCCCTCCTTTTTTGATAAGCTCCCGAACATAGCTCGGAGCAAAATCCGGAGGTCACCCCCTTTCTGTTTAGAAATAGGAGATGGCTAACCGCTCAAAAGTCCTTTTGCGCTTGTATAAATTATATCACAATACGGCAAAATACGCAATTTACAATTCTGTTAAGTTTCGGTCACCTGCCTGCGGCGGTATGTCCAAGCATCGCGCACAAAGCTCCGCCTGGTCTAACTGGAAATTAATTGTTTTTACAAACTCATTTCGGCGGTTCCCGCCAGCGGTTTTATGGTGTCAAAACCGCTCCAAAGCATAACTTTTATGTTCACGTTTTTCAGGTTTTCACTGTAAAATGTCACGTTGTCCCAAGCCGCGAATTTCTGCATTTCAATAAGCGCGCCGTTTTTGCTGTAAACCGCCAAAATAACTGCTGCATCAGCATTTTTGCAATTGTTTACTTTAACATTCACAAAACGCTCCAAGACCGAGGTTATCTCAACTGAAGGCGCATTCGGATCAGCGCTTTGATCGGAGCCTGTGACTTCAATATAACCGCCGTAATTTTCATAAGTTAGGTCCCCATATGTGTCGGTCGCAGCTGAGCTTATCACAGGCGGCACAAAGATAAGTGCTGACATTAAAGTGAGCGCCAACACCAAACATAAAATTCTTTTCATAACGTTTCCCTCCGATTTTTTTATGGTAGTGTCAAACAGACACCCCTAATTTTATTTTAAATTTGATTTAAATGTCTATTTTTGCGAAGTTTTTACTTTTT
>CANQKP010000151.1 GCA_947624495.1 uncultured Monoglobus sp.
CTTCTGAGCCTTTTCGCTGGACCACAGCTTCTTGCGGAAGTTGAGGTCAACCGAAACCTTAACGCCCTTAGCCTTTGCAGCCTTAAGAGCGATCTCTGTCAGCTCAGCGGCAGAGTCGGAAACAGCGGGGGTAATTCCCGTGAAGTGGAACCAGTCAACGCCGTCAAAAATCTTGTCAAAATCAAAATCATCAGCTGTGGCTGTGGCGATTGAAGAATGCGCTCTATCATAAACAACGTTCGAAGCTCTCATCGAAGCGCCTGTCTCTAAGTAATAGATGCCCAGTCTCTCGCCGCATCTTGCGATATTTCCGGTCTTAACGTTCATTTTGCGCAGAGCTGCAACGGCGCACTCGCCAATCGGATTATCGGGAACGGCAGTAACGAACTCAGCGTCATGACCATAGTTAGCCAGCGATACCGCTACGTTAGCCTCGCCGCCGCCGTAGTTTACGTCAAACTCGTCAGCCTGGATAAACTTCTCGTTATTGGGTGTGGATAATCTGAGCATGATCTCGCCCATAGTAACAACTTTTGCCATGTTTTTTAGTCTCCTTTGTTAAATAATATTAAGTAGCTTATTTTTCAAAATCAGAGTGAAGCGCGTGTCTCTTTGATCTTCGCGATGAATTCCTTGGCGGTCTTGGTGATGTCCGCATAGTCGCCAGTCTTAGCGCCCTTTGTGAGTGATGAGCCTGCGCCAACGGCAACAGCGCCCGCCTTGATCCACTTGTCAACATTTGAAACGTCAACGCCGCCTGTGGGCATCAGCTTAGCCTGGGGCAGAGGACCTCTAACATCCTTGATGAAGTTGGGACCAACGATGTCGCCGGGGAATACCTTGCAGATATCAACGCCCGCTTCCATAGCGGTCAGGATCTCTGTGAAGGTCATTGTGCCGGGCATATAGGGTACGGCATAGCGGTTGCAGAGCTTTGCCGCCTCGGCGTTAAATCCGGGGCTTACGATGAAGTTAGCGCCGGACAGGATAGCCTGTCTCGCTGTCTCGGAATCAAGAACCGTACCGGCACCGAGCAGCATCTCGCCGTGTGTGTACTTGGCAGCCAGAGCCTCAATAACCTTATGAGCGCCCGGAACCGTAAATGTAAGCTCGATCGAGGGGCAGCCGCCCTCCAAGCAAGCGTCGGAAATTCTGATAGCGTCCTCAGCGCTGTTTGCGCGGACAACCGCAACCAGACCGGCGTCTGTCATTTTTGTTAAAACCTGTTGTTTATCCATTTTTACTCCTCCTATTAAAATTAAAATAGATTATTTTGCAAATTTTTAATTATTTTTCGTATAAACATTTGATTTTGATGAAATCATTTAATTTCATTATTTATTATACCTCAATATTTACCAATAAGCAAGATAAATTTTAAAAATTTTTCATATTTTTATCAATAAAACCGCTCCGGTGAAACCGGAGCGGCAGACTTTTTACGTATTAGTCGGATGTGTACGGCATAAGAGCGATCTGTCTCGCTCTCTTGATAGCGACCGTAAGCTGTCTCTGATGCTTTGCGCAGCAGCCGCTTATTCTTCTGGGAAGAATTTTAGCGCGCTCTGTCACATATCTTCTCAGCTTGGCAACATCCTTATAGTCGATGTGGTCAACCTTGTCCACGCAGAACGAGCAAACTTTTCTCTTGGGTCGTCTGCCGCGGGGTCTGTCCATTCTTCTTTCTTCAGCCATTTTTAATCCTCCTTATCTTGAAAACTAAACTTAAAACGGAAGATCGTCATCTATTTCCGACATAGGCAGGAATTCATCATTATCCAGATCGTTTGGCATAGCCGGAGCTGCCGGCTGCTGAGGAGCATACTGCTGCTGCGGCGCCGAGCCGTAGGAAGAGTAGCTCTGCTGCGCGGGGGCATAGCCTCCGCCGGACTCTCTCGCCTTTTTGGTCTCGCCGAAGCTTACCTCGTTTGCAACGATCTCGGTGGTGTAATTCTTGCGTCCGTCCTGACCTTCCCAGCTTCTGGTCGATATACGACCGATAACGATTATCATAACTCCCTTCGCGAAGTACTTGCCGATAAACTCGGCGGTGTTTCTCCACGCGACGCAGTTTATGAAATCGGTCTGTCTGTTCTCGCCGTAGCCGTTATCGACCGCCACGGTAAAGCTGCAGACAGGCGTGCCTGAATTTGTTGTTCTGACCTCAGGGTCACGCGTGAGTCTTCCCATTATAATCGCTTTGTTAATCATAATTAATCCTCCTCACGTCTTACAATAATACTTCTCATAACGCCGTCGGTAATTCCATAGACACGCTCAAGCTCTTTCGGAAAATCGGGACCTGACTTGAAGTTCACCAACACATAGTAACCCTCGTTCATGAAATTGATCGGATAGGCAAGTTTGCGCTTGCCCCATTCGTCGACGCTTTCAATCTCGCCGTGCTTTTCGATCAATGACGTGAACTTTCCAAGCAGTGCCGCGGTTTCCTCCTCGGTTTTGGTTGCGTCCAAAACCATGATTGTCTCATACTTGTTGATATGTTCTGCCATTTTGTCACCTCCTTCTGGACTCTGACCCCCGAACGAGCCGGGAGTAAGGATTTGTATATCTTAGATTTATACAACTTAGACATTATAAACTATTTTCAAATTTTTGTCAACAAAAATTTTGGGGGCTTAAATAAATAATTCACAGATATTTTGAACATCATATTGGGTATATTGCACAAAACAGACAATGTTTTTTTATACATAAAATTACGAGATTTTCTTTGCAATTGCCGAAAATATGTGGTAGAATATAGGCGATCCGGAGGTGGAACAATGAGCGCTGAAAAAAATGTGATTGACAAAAAATATGTAATAACCTTGGGCAGAGAGTTCGGCTCCGGCGGCAGGAAGATCGGTCGTAAACTTGCTGACCTGCTCGGTATTGAGTTTTACGATAAGGGTCTTATCGCCATTGCCGCAAAAGAGAGCGGTCTTTCCGAGAATTTATTTGACGGTATTGACGAAAAGCCCACCAACAGCCTGCTTTATTCGCTGGTTATGGGGCTTCAGTCCGAGCGCCAAAATATGTACCGCTCAGGCGATGTGCTTAATTCGGACACTGTTTTCAGAATTCAGTCTCAGGTTATCGAGAATTTGGCGGATGAGAAATCATGTGTTATCGTCGGACGCTGCTCCGACTATGTGCTCAGGAACCATCCGAACGTTATAAATGTGTTTATTCACGGCGAGGCGGAGTTCAAGCTCGGCCGCGTGATGAAGATTTATAAGCTCAAGGAAAAGGAAGCCCTTGACATAATGAAAAAGACTGACAAAAAGCGCAGTAATTACTATAATTTTTACACCAACCACAAGTGGGGCGATGTCTCGAATTATCATATCGCCATCGACAGCGCAGTGCTGGGCATTGACGGCAGCGCGAAGATCCTAAGTGATTTTGTGGTGTCAAAGTTTGAACGTTAGATGAATTTTAAAAAAAGGCTGCGGCAAACGGTTTTAAAACCGTTTGCCGCAGTTCTGTTTTATCTTTGATTTCTTATCTCTGCTGCGGTTGACGCAGGAGAGAGGTTCCCGTCCCACAGAAATGCTTTCACAATATCCCCGTCGGAAATATTTAAGCTCAGTGTGAGAACACCGCTGTCGCCTTTGTTCAGATTTACTATCTTAACATCCTTAAGTATTGAATTGTCTGCGCCGTCGTAAACCGCGGCAATAAACAATGCGTTTTCTCCGCTGTTGTTCAGAATGTGCGCAGTGACAGTGTTTAAATTCAAAGTCGGTTCGGCAAGATATACTATACCCTCCGGAAGCGGCGTAGCAGTCGGTTCCACGGTAGGTGTAGCCGTGGGTTCCGCGGTAGGCGTTGCAGTCGGCTCCGGCGTCGGCGTAGCCGTGGGTTCCGGTGTCGGCGTAGCGGTCGGCTCCGGTGTAGGTGTAGCAGTCGGTTCCGGAATAGGTGTCGCAGTCGGTTCCGGCGTAGGTGTCGCAGTAGGCTCCGCGGTAGGTGTAGCCGTGGGTTCTGCGGTAGGTGTCGCAGTCGGTTCCGGTGTCGGCGTAGCAGTCGGTTCCGGTGTCGGTGTTGCTGTCGGTTCCGGAGTAGGCGTAGCGGTCGGTTCCGGTGTCGGTGTTGCGGTCGGCTCCGGTGTAGGCGTAGCCGTTGGCTCCGGAGTAGGCGTAGCAGTCGGTTCCGCGGTAGGTGTCGCAGTCGGCTCCGGTGTCGGTGTTGCAGTCGGTTCCGGCGTAGGCGTAGCCGTGGG
>CANQKP010000152.1 GCA_947624495.1 uncultured Monoglobus sp.
CTTCCCGGCGAGTCGGGGTTAAAGCCGTTGGGCTTAGCCGAACTTTCGCTGTACTTTCCGCTGCCGGTTCTGGGCATCGCTGTTACCAATACGGGGATCATGCCGCGTGCCTTGATCATCTTTACATACATATCAAGCCATCTGTCATAATTGGCATTGTTTTCATCAAGATTATCTCCAACTGACGCACCGCGAACAAATCTTCCCGTGCTGACAGTCTCATCATTGTGAGCCGAGTGAATAAATACATAGTCACCCTTCTTGCCTCTGATCAAAGGCTCATCGGTTCTGCCCTCGTTGTAGTTGCTCTTCATGGCTCTGCCGCCCATTGAGTAGTTAATAACATTTACCTTGCTTGTGTCAAAGTACTGATAGAGCGTCTGACCCCATGAGCTGATAGTCTCGTTAAACGAATATGTTTTCTGGGTAGAGTCGCCCAAGATATGGATCGTGGGTTTATCACCAGCGGGATTTACGCCGAGAGGCGTTATCTTTATCGACTTAACGCCGACTGTCTGCGGCACGTCTTTTGTGGGCTGCTTGTTAGGCTCGATCTCAATCTCCACAAAACCCTCGCCTGTTGCAAAGTCATATGACCATACGTTGCCGCTCCATGAAGCCGAAACTGTTCTGGGAACGTTGCCGCAGTTATCCCATGTGCTTGTTCCTGTCAGTCTTCCTGCTTCCATTCCGGTGGGAGCGACCCATGTGTTGGCACTGTCCGCAACCTCAACCTCAAGATGATAAGCTCCGGGAGCACCTGTGTCAACTCTGTAAATCAAACCGCCGTTATTGTAATCATCGGAGGCTTTATTGTAAAGATATGCTCCGTCGGACTCGGTGACGCTTGCGCCGCCTTCGCCGATCGTAATTTTGCTTGTATCCGCAACCTGTCTTCTGTACGCATCCGGCATGATAGCGTCAGACTTTGAAACAAAGCCGCTGCCGCTTTCCTCGCTGTATACCGGAACAGCCGGCAGCTTGGTGAAGTCAACATCCGCTATAGGCTCTAAAGGAACCAGTGTCGCAGAAGGCGTAGCCGTCGCCGGAGCGGGAGTTGCCGTTGCGGGAGTAGGAGTCGGATTGTCCTCCGCGTCTCTTACTACCTTCTTATATGTGAGTGTCACATCACTCATGCTAAATTTATCATTTCCGGGTGCGGTGATCACCATCTTAACGTCTCCCTTGGTATAATTTGTCGGGAAGGCGTCAAAGGTATAGATATCGACCTTATTGTTTGAGCCTGTTCCGGTCATTGAAATAAGCTGATTTTTGTAGTCAATCGTAATAGTTACGGTTGAGGGTGTACCCTCAGTAAACTTTCCGCAAGCGTTGAGCCACTGATTCGGCGTGTTGCTTGAACCGCTAAATCCGGTTGCCGCGGAGTCGATTGTGTCTACCTGATTCCAGTGACCGAGCTTAGAATATACATATCTCGACGCATTGCCTTCGCCCTCGCCTCTGATATCAATAAAGCTGTTGCCCGTTGTTGTGGGCGTAACGTCCAGAGTATAAGATATTGTGATAATATCGCTTGACTTGATATCCTCATCCGCTCCGTTGTCCAACGCGAGCTGAATTAAATCAAAGGTCTTATTGCCCTCTGTATATGAATATTTAATATTGGCGGAAACCGTATCGTCAACCTGCATTTCAGCAGTTATCTCAAGCGGAACATCCTTGCCTGTTACACCTTTAACAGTCATCTCGCCGTTTTCAGGAGATGTGATCGTAAAGTCATTGCTTGAGGATACGACCTTAACGTCATAATCTATACCCTCCGCAGTAGCGGGAATATTTTCAATCGTGGCGGTCGCTGTTTTCTCACCATTCTTGACGGTTACGGTCTGAGCCTTGATCAAAGCGCCGTTTTTCGTAATCGAAATATTATAATTGCAGTCCTCGCCGGCTGCTGCTGTGGCGTTGATCGTAACAGGCATACTAAACACGTTTTTGGTGTCTGTCGTGGGTGTGATTGTAACCGGAATTATCGCCTTATCGCCATAATCGTTGTTAGCAGTGCTTCTGGCATAAAGCGTGATCTCACTCTCGATAGGATCTTCGCCCGCCGCGGGACGTGTAACTATGATCTTAGTTCCGTCCTCGGATACGACCGCATTGGGTGATGACGACTCCCACTTGAATTCAATACCCTCAGGCGCTTTGGGCAGAGCTATCTCTGTGGTCTCGCTCTCAGGAATAGTAACCTTAGCGCCCGCGATAGCCGCGTCAACACTTGTAAGGTTAGCGCTGAAGTTCATCGGATCCCAATCGTCCTTCCATCCGCCGTTCTTTGCAGCGAAGTAGTTTCTGGGATTGAACTCCAAGATCTGCCACTCGTCAAGCACTGTGCCCATTCCGGGACCGCCTTCCTCAACAGATTTGTTTACAACGCGCTTTGAAAGATCAACAGCCGCGCCGCTGTTGTTGGTCGTGCCGTATTCATAGAGACGGTGCAGACCAAGCTCCGCGTTAAACCTGCCCCAGCCTTTGTCAGCAATCTTGAAATTCGATTTGCCGACTGTTTTGTTATCGTCCAATTTACACTTATAATATGTGACCTGTCCGTCGCTGTTCCATGAGCCGCCGTAGTTATTTTCACCGTTGTTGTCGCGAACATTATAAAGCGTGCAATTATAGAACAGGTAGCCGTAGGGAGTTTTCGTGGGCGTGCTTGCCGTCGCTATGGGCGAGCCGTATGACTTATCCGAAAATCCCTCAAGGCCCAGCTTGCAGCTGTCAAACACAGCCGTGGCGCTGCCGTAGATATAATCGGTTCCGCCTATAATTGTGCTGTTCTTGAAATACATTCTGTTTTCGCCCGCGATGTACAGAGAGTCCTGACCTCCGCGGAGATAAATGCCGTCAAACGTAACTTTGTCGCCGCAGCAGGCAACAGCGTGACCTCTCTCGTTGAACGCGCCGGAGCGTGCCAGCCAAGTACTTTCACCGGATGAGAATACCGTGCCTTTTTTAACTTCCTGATCAAACAGCTCCTTGGTCACTGCCTTGCCCTTGAATGCCGCAGGAACTTCCTCGGCTGTATCCTCGCCGTTTGCCGAAACTGTCAGAGCGTCAACATCTCTTGCGGGAAGGTTCGGGTAACTGGACAAGGGCGTCAGATGAGCGTTCTTCTGACCCTGTGTTACCATTACGGGCACACTGTTAATAATGTGCAGATCCTTAATTGTGATGTTGGACGCGTCTTTTTGAATAAGCAACGTCGCCATCTTGTCCATACCGCCGGTGTTGCCGAGCTCGGTGGCTCTGCTTACAGTCTCGGTAACGGACTTTCCGTCAACCGTGGTATATGTAAGCTTTGTGTTCGCCGGAATAGCCTCGCCCAGCTTGTACTCCTTGCCCTTATCATCTTTCGGCGGATGAGCGTACCAGTCAACATTTGGGTTATACTTGCCGCTCAAATCGCAGTTTGCGGCGGCATAACCTGTGCAGTAGTACCAGCTCAGCTCAACATTGCCCGATGTAGCGGGAGTCTGCTGAAGCGTTACATAGCTCATGCCGCTGATCTCAACCTGTTCCTCATATTTGCCCGGATTAATATTAATTGTGACCGGACTCGATTCGGATGGATTAAGCGTCTTTGCCTTGGCGACCGCCGCGCTGATCGTTTTGAACGTTGTGTCAGTCTCGGCTGATGCCTGAGGATCGACCATCAGCGTCGCCGCAGCCGCAGCCTGTGCCTCGCCGTCAGTCGCAGCGAACACGGTAACGCCCGTGAACATGGTGCCGATCATCGCGACAGCCAAAACAAGACTCAGCAATCGTCTTTTTAACATATTGTTTCCTCCTTTTTGTGTGTCATAAGTAAATTTTGTTAAAATGACACAAATATCATATTTATATTATAACACTAAAAAAAACAAAATCAATAGCCAGATTTGATTATTTTCAAGATACCAGATGACAAAAAAACAGTGAAGTATATCAAATACTTCACTGTCAAAAGCAGTTATGTCCTCTTACATCAGTGCCGCAACGATTATGCTGCGTTAATTTGCAAGGCTTACCAGATTTGCGTATGTGCCGGGTATATTTCTAAGCTCGTCATGCGTTCCGCACTGGGTTACCCTGCCGTGTTCCAGCACATATATCTTATCGGCGTTTTCGATTGTGGACAAACGGTGCGCCACCACGATCACCGTCCGGTTCTTC
>CANQKP010000153.1 GCA_947624495.1 uncultured Monoglobus sp.
AATTGATATGGTTAACCTTGGTTATCGCCTTAATTCCGGGCGCAACCTTCTCTCTCTGTACGGCATGAAGGTTGCGCCCGGAATTAAGGCGATAACCAAGGTTAACCATATCAATTTTTCAAACGTTATCAACGAGCTTGAGCTTGGAAGCGTTGTATATCCGAGGCGCATGACCGCCGAAACGATAATCAAGTACGTACGCGCTAAAAAGAAGTCGATAGGAAGCGATATCGAAAGTCTTTATAACCTCTCAAATGACAGAGCTGAAGCGATAGAATTTAACGTACATGACGAGCTTAAGCACACGGATATACCGCTTAAGGACTTAAAACTTAAAAAGAATTTGCTGATTGCCTGCATATACAGAGACGGCAAAGCTTTTATTCCGGGCGGAAACGATACGCTTATTTCGGGCGATTCGGTCACAATCGTGACTACCCATAAGGGATTAAGCAATATTGAGGAAATCTTTGCTTAAGAATATTATGTTTAAGGAAACGAGGTCAGAAAATTGAATTTCAAATCGGTTACATATGTACTCGGCTGGGTCTTAAATATTGAGGGCGCGCTGATGCTGCTCCCATTCTTGGTTGGAATTATTTACGGCGAAAATCAGGCGTATTCGTTTCTGATTATGGCTGCAATTTGCGTTGCTTTTGGAATAATTTTAATATTCAACAAGTCGAAAAATCTGACTTTTTATACCCGCGAGGGTTTTGCCGCAACCGCGCTCACATGGATAGTTATGAGTCTTTTCGGATGTATGCCTTTTATAATAAACGGCGATATTCCAAGCTTTACCAACGCCCTGTTCGAGACGGTTTCAGGCTTTACCACAACCGGAGCGAGCATACTTGACGATGTTGAGGCGCTTTCGCACGCGTCCCTGTTCTGGCGCAGCTTTACGCACTGGATCGGCGGTATGGGTGTTCTGGTATTCCTTCTTGCGCTTATTCCCATGACCGGCGGCTCTCCGATGAACATAATGAAAGCGGAAAGCCCCGGTCCGACCGTAAGCAAACTTGTTCCGAAGGTTCGGCAGACAGCGTTTGTTTTGTATGCGATATACATTACCCTTACGGTATTGGAGTTTTTATTTCTGATAATAGGTCGTATGCCGATTTTTGATGCAATCACAACTGCCGTCGGAACAGCCGGAACCGGAGGCTTTGGAATTAAAGCGGACAGTATGGCGAGCTACTCGCCATACATCCAGTGGATTGTCGGCATTTTTATGATGTTATTCGGTATAAATTTTGTGGTTTACTTTTTGCTCTATACAAAACGTTTTAAAATGGCGGTTCTGCATGAAGAGGCGCGGTATTACCTTGGAATTATTCTCGTCGCGGCAGGCGCCATAACCTGTTCGCTGTACTTGACCGGTTCGATGCCCGACATGGGATTTGCCGATAAAATAAGGCATACATTTTTTCAGGTCGCATCAATAATTACCACGACCGGATTTTCAACCATTGATTATGAGGCTCTGTGGCCGCAGTTTGCGGTTGTAATTTTGCTTGGTCTGATGTTTGTCGGCGCCTGCGCCGGCAGCACCGGCGGAGGAATTAAGGTCTCCAGATTTCTTATACTTTTCAGATCGGTACGTAAGGAAATAACTTTGTTTTTCCATCCGAAACGCGTGGTTAATTTAAGAAGTGAAGGTAAGACTGTTCCAAACGAAACGATCAGATCCATCAATGTCTTTATAGGCGCGTATATATTCCTGTTTGCCGCATCGGTCCTCCTGATTTCGGTTGACGGATACGATTTCACAACCAACTTTTCGGCAATTGCTGCGACTATCAACAATATCGGTCCCGGTTTGGGCAAAGCAGGTCCAACCGAGTCCTTTTTCTCGTTTTCCAAATTCTCTAAATATGTAATGATTTTTGATATGCTTGCCGGCAGACTTGAGCTTTATCCGATGCTTATGCTGCTTTCTCCGGAATTTTGGAAAAGTGTTGTTCCAAAACATAAAATTAGAAGTCAGGAACGCAAATAGACCGCTTTATTAACGTTTTTGCAAAAGCGGCGATACGCTGACAAGCAGCGTATCGGACTCCGTATAAATAACATAAATCAGTAAAAAATTTGTATAAAATACAGCTGTCTATGGATAGCCGCTTAAATTCACTTTTCTGCGGCGTCCGTAGCATAGTTATGCGTAATTTAAATATAGAGGTATAAAATTAATGGCAAAGAAGAAAAAGTCACAACAGGCAGCAGATGATCAGCTTTTTCAAATGAACAGGCAGTCTTCAAACCTTAACCAAAACCAGCAGCAAATCATAAATGAAAATATTTATAAAAAATACGCTACGGCATACATAGAAACGGATAAGCCTCGCAAAAAGGACAGTGTGTTAGACATCATATTCGGCGTTAATGATAAAGTTAGTGATAAAATTGATGACACACTGAATTGGCTGCCTAGCGGTGAACTCGAAAGATATTATTACAATCGGAAACTCAACTTTTCCAGCAGTTACGAAGAAACGGCCGAAAAATCACATATTTATCGACCCATTATAGCACTTATGCCTTTGGTAGACGATGAGCGCGCAAGTTATTGGATGCTGCCCGGATATATGCAGGGTATTATCAACGCGGGCGGAACACCGATCATGCTCCCTTTGACGGATGACGAACACATAATCCGTCAGCTTGCGGACAAATGCGACGGGTTTTTGTTCACCGGCGGACATGATATTTCACCTTGGCTTTACGGCGAAAATCCGATGCCTGAATGCGGTAGTTGCTCGCAAATACGCGACAATATGGAAAGACTTTTGTTAATACGCGCGACAGAACTAAATAAACCGATTTTAGGAATATGCCGCGGCATTCAGCTTATCAACACAGTATACGGCGGTACATTATATCAGGATTTACCAAAACAGTTTAACTCTGAATTAGAGCATAAGCAAAAACCGCCATACGATAAACCTGTTCATGATGTCTCTATATATTATAATACTCCGCTTTATGATCTGCTGAACACGAAAATAATTTCAGTCAACAGTTATCATCATCAAGGTATTAAGAATTTATCCGACAAACTGCTGCCCATGGCAATAGCGGATGACGGCTTGGTCGAAGCGGTATATATGCCAAACAAACGCTTTGTTTGGGGTATTCAATGGCATCCCGAATTTTCATACAAAAGCGATGAAAACAGCAGACTGATATTTGAAAAATTTGTTGAAAAATCAAAAGTAAAGAGGTAGGCGAAAAGTCAAAATTGGCGGCGTAAAAAGCAACACAAAAGAAGCTCAAAAAAGAGAGCTTTATTTGAGTTACCTCAAAAAGCCGATAATTATACAAAATCTTCTCGAAATGCAAACAAGGACCTCAAAATTGAGATCCTTGTTATTTTCAGAACTTTTTTAAGCCCCATTAAAACCGTGCAAATGCACCGCGAGTGCGGCGACTTTGTCCATAATAAGCACGTTTTTACGCACCGGTTAATTTTACGGCTGCTTGCCGATGTAAGCCAGGATACCGCCGTCAACATAAAGGATGTGACCGTTAACCGCGTCAGAAGCCTTGGACGCCAGGAACACAGCGGGACCGCCAAGCTCGTCCGGATTGAGCCATCTGCCTGCCGGCGTTCTGCCGCAGATAAACTGATCAAACGGATGACGCGAACCGTCCGCCTGCTTCTCGCGCAGGGGAGCCGTCTGAGGCGTCGCGATATAACCGGGTCCAATGCCGTTGCACTGAATATTGTACGCGCCGTACTCCGAGCAAATGTTTCTTGTGAGCATCTTAAGACCGCCCTTTGCGGCAGCGTATGCCGAAACAGTCTCGCGACCCAGCTCTGACATCATCGAGCAGATGTTTATGATCTTGCCGCCGCCCTTTTTGATCATAGCGGGGATAACAGCCTTTGAAACAATGAAAGGCGCATTGAGGTCAACGTCAACAACCTGTCTGAACTCAGCTGCGGTCATCTCGCACATCGGGATACGCTTGATGATGCCGGCATTATTTACCAGAATATCAATAACTCCAACCTCATTCTCGATCTTCTTAACCATTTCCTGAACGGCTTCCTCATTGG
>CANQKP010000154.1 GCA_947624495.1 uncultured Monoglobus sp.
CTGGGCGACCCGCGCAAGAACTGCAGTTCGGACATATCTGGCATAAGCGAGTCTTACTCCGCGGACAGGACGGTGTCTGACGGGAATGT
This sequence comes from uncultured Monoglobus sp., assembly GCA_947624495.1. GTDB lineage: Bacteria > Bacillota > Clostridia > Monoglobales > Monoglobaceae > Monoglobus. The sequence goes on from CANQKP010000154.1 coordinate 90, forward strand.
GATCGGTTTTGGCGGTCATGAGTTTAAAGTAATATATACTCCGGGTCATACGATTGACAGCATATGCCTAAAGCTTGATGATATGGTGTTCTGCGGCGACACGGTGTTCCGCGGCAGTGTGGGAAGAGCGGATCTGCCCACCGGCAGTATGGCGGCAGAGATTGAGTCTATCAAAACAAAGCTGATGTGTTTGGACGACAGCACACCGCTGTATCCCGGTCACGGCGAGTCCACCACTATCGGATATGAACGCAGGAATAATTTTTATTTAAGATAATTTCAGGAATTAAGAATTATGAATAATAACCCGTGGGGAAAGCTGACCGGAATACGTCCGGCAAAAATCGCGACTAAGCTGCTTGGCAGCGGCAAGTCGGACGAGCAGGTCATCGACTACTTTATGAACGAATGCGGAACCGAATATAACAAGGCTGCCCTTGCTCTTGAATGTGCAAGGGCTCTTATTCCTGCGAGGGAAGCTATGTATGAAAACGGCGTCAGCCTGTATATCGGTATTCCGTTTTGTCCGAGCAGGTGCCTTTACTGTTCGTTTGTCACCAACGGAACAAAACAGGCGGCGCGGCTTAAGCCCGCTTATGTTGAGGCGCTCAAAAAAGAGATCGCCTACACTGCCGGAATAGTCGAAAAAATCGGTTGTGTAGTCGAGACGGTATACATAGGCGGCGGTACACCGACCTCGCTTTCGTCGGAACTGCTTGACGATATGCTGTCATCTCTTGAGAGCCGGTTCGATTTGTCGCGCGTTAAGGAGTTCACCGTTGAAGCGGGACGCCCCGACACGATCGATGAGCAAAAGCTGCTGACACTTAAGAAGCATAATGTGGACAGGATAAGCATAAACCCGCAGACAATGAATGACAAGACTCTGCGACTTATCGGCAGGGCGCACTCGGCGCAGGATATCAGGGACGCTATGGCGCTCGCCCGAAGCTGCGGCTTTGATGATATAAACATGGATGTTATAGCCGGACTGCCGGGTGAAGATCTTGATATGTTCAGATACACTCTTGAGGAGGTCGAAAAGCTTGACCCGACCGACACGACCGTGCATACCATGAGCGTTAAGCGCTCATCGAGGCTCCATGAATACCTGAGCCTTTATGATTTGACTGACGGCGAAACGGCGGCGCGTATGGTTGAGTTTGCGGCGGATTTTCTTTCAGAGCGCGGGAAAAGACCGTACTATATGTACCGCCAGAAAAACCAATTGGGAAATCTTGAAAACGTAGGCTATGCCAAGCCCGGCTTTGCCTCGCTGTATAATTTATACATAATGGAGGAAATTCAGACTATAATTTCAATGGGCTGCGGCGGAGTGACTAAAACAGTTGACCGCGCGACCGACCGCATAGAGAGAATATTTAACGTAAAGGAACCCAAGGATTATATAGAACGATTGGATGAAATGCTGCACCGCAAGGATGTGCTGACCGGACAGGAGCCAAACTCGCGGTTCCGCGTATCAAGCTGGCGCAGAGAGCTTTAAAACATGAAAGAATACACAATTCAACCGACCGAAAACGGAATACGGCTTGACAAATTATTGTTCAAGGCTATGCCCGCCGCGCCGTCAGGCACGGTCTATAAATCTTTGCGCAAAAAGAGGGTAAAGGTAAACGGCAAACGGATGACCGATGGCTCCGTGAAGCTTAAGACCGGCGACGTTTTGGAGCTTTATATAAACGATGAGTTTTTTGAACGTTCGGGTCACGGCGCATGGATGAATTCAAGGGTCGATGCGGACTTTGCGTATGAGGACGAGAATATCGCGGTCCTTTGTAAGCCCGCCGGACTGCCGTCTCAGGATAACGAAGATGCTCCCGGATATTCGCTTGAGAGCGCCTTCAGAAAGACGCTTTTTGAGCGCGGTGAATTTGACGCTCAGGCGGCGTACATACCGTCGCTGTGCCATCGGATCGACCGCAACACGTCAGGCTTGGTGATTGCCGCCAAAAATCTCTCGGCGCACAGAACAGCTGCCGAAAAAATCAAATCAAAAGAGATCCGCAAGTTTTATTTGTGCCGGGTCGAGGGTCTGCTTAAGCCCGAACAGTCGGATGTGAGCGGATATATCATAAAAACCGGCAGGGATAAGGTACGGTTCTCAAAATCGGAGCAAAACGGCGGCAAGGCTGCGTCGCTCAGGTACAGAGTTCTTGATTTTGACGGCAGATCGAGCCTTGCCGAGGTTGAGCTTTTGAGCGGCAGGACCCACCAGATACGCGCCGTAATGTCGGCTTTGGGACATCCGATATGCGGCGACATAAAGTACGGCGCGAAGACCCGAAGCAGCGATTATCAGGATCTTAAGGCCTACAGACTGGTTTTTGATTTTAATTCCGACGCGGGAGTGCTTGAATATCTGCGGGGAAAGGAAGTTGTGTATGGCGAATATTGAAATACGCGGCATTGTGACCCGCGAGGTCAGATACGGCGAGAGCAGCCGTATACTTACCGTGCTGTCAAAGGATCTGGGAAAGGTCTCAGTTTTGGCGAGCCGCGCGCGTTCCAACCGTTCAGGCGTCCTGACCGCGACCCAGATGTTCTGCTACTCGGATTTTGAGGTGTTTAAGGGCAGGGAGAACAGCCTGCTGCGCCTTAACGAGGGAGAGGTCATCGAGGCGTTTCCTAATATACGCGGTTCCCTTGACAAGATGGCTTACGCATCGTACTTTTGCGATATTACCAATCACCTGTGCTATGAGGGAACCGAGCAGAACGAGCTGCTGCGTCTGCTGCTTAATACGTTGAGCAGGCTTGAGAAAGACGACGGCACGGACGCGCTGAGGCTTGAGTCTGTGTTTTTGTTCCGCGCGCTAAGGGAGTCGGGCTTTGCACCCGACTGCGGCGGCTGCGCCTCATGCGGCGCGGTGGAAAACATCAGGCTGCTGTGTCCTGCGGACGGTGTTTTCTATTGCAAAGACTGCGCCGGTGAGAGAGCGGGATATGAAGTGAACGATACCCTGAGACGCGCCGCAGCGTATATAATCGAGTCGGAGCTTCCCGCAGCGTTCTCGTTCCGCTTGGGCGAAAACAGTCAGAAATATCTTACCCAAATTGCCGAGGAATATATGACAAATCAGCTTGAAAAGCAGCTTAAGACGCTTGAATACCTAAGAAAGGTCCGCGAACTTTAAATTTTTATTGCCAACCTTTGTTTTTTGTGGTAAAATAATTTAGTAAAATTTGGCTTGGAGGATTACTATGTACAGCCGTGACAATATACGAAACTTCTCAATAATCGCTCATGTGGATCATGGAAAGAGCACTCTCGCGGACAGGCTTTTGGAGCTGACCGGCGCTCTTACCAAGCGCGAGATGCAGGAGCAAATTCTTGACAATATGGACCTTGAACGCGAGCGGGGAATAACAATAAAGGCAAGAGCCGTGCGGCTTATTTACAAGCACAAAGACGGACGGGAGTACTGCCTTAACCTGATCGACACGCCGGGACACGTTGACTTTAACTACGAGGTATCCCGGTCGCTTGCCGCCTGCGAGGGCGCTGTCCTTGTTGTTGACGCGGCGCAGGGTATCGAGGCGCAGACTCTCGCAAACACGTATCTTGCATTTGAGCATGACCTTGAGATAGTTCCTGTTATAAACAAGATCGACCTGCCCGGAGCGAGACCCGACGAGGTCAAGCAGGAGATCGAGGATATAATCGGGATAGACGGTGAGAACGCTCCTCTTATCTCCGCCAAAAACGGAGTCAATATAGAGGAGGTCCTTGAAAAAATTGTGGAGCTTATCCCGCCTCCCGGCGGTGATGAAACAAAACCGCTCAAGGCGCTTATATTCGACTCGTATTATGATGCGTACAAGGGCGTGATAGTTTATGTCCGCGTTATGGACGGCAGGCTCAAAGCCGGTCAGCGCATCAAAATGATGGCTGTCGGAAGTGAGTTTGATGTGGTCGATGTGGGCTATCTGCTCCCCAACGGAATGCTGC
>CANQKP010000155.1 GCA_947624495.1 uncultured Monoglobus sp.
CTGGAACATCAGCTTAACTGTGCCGGAAAACTCATTTCTAAGAGAGTTCAATGCGATACCGCAGCACAGGAGCGCAGATGTGTGGATATCGTGTCCGCAGGCGTGCATAACTCCGCTGTTTTTTGAGCAGAAATCAAGTCCGGTTTGCTCGGCTACGGGCAGAGCGTCCATGTCGGCTCTGATCAGCAGCGTCTTCCCCGCACCCGGCTTTTCGCCTTTGATTATGCCGAGGACTCCGGTCCCGGCTATGCCTGATCTGTAATTTATACCGTGGCGGCTCAGAGCAGCGCATATCAGCGCAGCCGTGTCATATTCTTCAAATGACAGCTCCGGGTTCCGGTGAATTTTATGCCGTGCTTCCGTCGCTTCGGCTAAAGCGTTCTTTACAGCGTTTTTAATTTTATCAGTCATCTTTTATATCCTCCGTGTCAAGAGCATTTTTGTATTCATTATAAAGACCGGCTTTGTTGATCAGATCAATCATCGCGTTTGGCGAAAGCCTCACCGGCAGCTTCATCCGAGAAAGCACCCGGCTGCGCTTTTCGCGGCTGCCAACTCCGCCGCTAAGACCGTCTCTGTAAAGCTCCGCCTTGCTAAGAGCCGGCGTCTCAGCTTCCGGCGCTTCGGTCCCGACCTTTTTAAGGGCTTCGATCAATATATCATCGCTCATGCCCTCGACCCCCAGCAAACCTTCCTTACCGGGCTTGTCCTTGCGTTTTTCCTTGCCGTGCAAGGACGGAATATAAGCGTGCTTAACAACGCCCCCTCCGCCGGTGCAGGTCTTAATGTAGCCGCGTATTTTAAATCCGGCTCTGTCACTGTCGGTCAGGACGATAATTCCGGTGGTCTCCGCCAGCTTACGGATCGTGTCGACCATTCTCTTTGACCTGAATATCTCAAATCCGTCAGTGCAGATTATCGGAGCCGAGCATATCCGCCGAATTTGCTCCTTATCAAATTTTCCTTCAACAATTATTGTTTCTTTAATATTAAGCATAGGTAGATTATAACACGTATTCCGCCTTTTGTCCATAAATTTTTTCTTGACCGGCGCGGAGTTCTGTTGTAAAATTGTTACGGAGGACGATATTGAATGAAAAAGAACGATATTTATGATATTGAAATTACCGGAATGACCGACGACGGCAGAGGCGTAGGCAGAGCTATGGGTATGGCTGTGTTTGTGCCATATGTTATAACCGGAGAGACGGTCAGGGTACATATAATAAAAGCGCTTAAAAATTACGCGGTGGGCAAGCTGATCGAAGTGATTAAACCGTCGCCGGAGCGCGTCAAGGCTGAGTGTCCGATATATTATAAGTGCGGAGGCTGCGCCCTCATGCATATGAGCTATGAGCAAGAGCTTAAATTCAAGCGTGAAAAGGTCAGAGACTGTCTTGAGCGCATAGGCGGTTTTGACGGAATTAAAGTTGACGTTGTCGTGCCGTCCCCCAAACCAGTCAATTATCGCAACAAATCACAGTTTCCGGTTACGACCGAAGGAATAGGTATGTTCGCGCAGCACAGCCATCGCCTGATCGAAACCGATAATTGCCTGATCGCCTCGGAAAATACGCGCCGTATAATCAAAGCTGTAAAATACTGGATGAAGCGCTGCGGCGCCGCTCCTTACGATGAGCGGACCGGCAGCGGAAATGTGCGGCACATTTATACAAGAGAGGGTAAAGGCGGAGTCCTTGTAACAGTTGTGACTGCAAAATCAAGCCTCCCGCACAGCGACAAACTGGTAAGTGATTTGCTTGACAGCGGAGTTGATATATGCGGTATAATACAAAATATCAACTCAAAAAACACAAATGTGGTTTTGGGGACAGAAAGCAAATTACTTTACGGTAATAGTTTTCTTACTGATAACATCGGAGCCGTCAAATTCAGAATTTCCCATGAGTCTTTCTACCAGGTAAATTCACTGCAAATCAAACAGCTTTACAACATAGCGAAGGATTATGCGGACCTTAAGGGTCACGAGGTCCTTCTTGATATGTACTGCGGGATCGGTACTATAGGTCAGTTTATGGCGGATGGAACAAAAAAGGTCATTGGCGTTGAGTATATTCAGCGCGCGGTGGATGATGCGAGGAAAAACGCGGAGCTGAACGGTATAAAAAACGCCGTTTATTACTGCGGTAAAGCCGAACATATAATAGATGACATTATAAGTTCGGGCGAAAAACCTGATATTGCCGTACTCGACCCGCCCAGAAAGGGCTGCGGCGCATCGCTTCTTAAGAGTTTAGCGGATATCTACACTTTAAAGCGGATCATTTATATCTCATGCAAGCCGTCAACTCTGGCTAGGGATCTGAAAATTCTCAGCGAATATGGCTTTAAGCCTAAAATTGTCACTCCTGTTGATATGTTCCCGCGGACTCCCCACGTCGAGACAGTAGTATTGATGTCTCGCATAAGTTGAGTGGTCGATTTAGATGTTTTTGCGGCAGGGTTGAGTTAGTGATTTGGATAACAGCAGGTTGAGTCAATAGTTTAGATATCAGTTCATTTTTACTAAAAATTATTTGCCATCTTAATGGATAAACAAGGGGAAAACTTTGTCACAAAGGAAGATATAAAGGATATTACTATGAGAACCGACGAAATACAATTTTATCATGATATTAAGTTGATTTTTTTGTATATATATGTTATAATAATACAATAATAGGTGAAATTGCCAAATAACAGGAGTAAAATTATGAGAAAAAGATTTATATTTATTTGCATATTAATATTAATGACAGCCTCCGCGGTATATGCGGATGGTGCGCAAATATCGGTCGAGATATCGGATCGTGATGAATATTACGTCACGGCTAAGATTTCAGAAAATCCCGGATTTGCGTCCGCGCAGTTTGAATTGTTTTATGACACGGACGCCGCGGAATGTGTGGAAATTATTCCCGGTGAGATAATATCCTCCATGATGATCGATTACAACACAAAAACTGCAGAGAAAACGCCGAGAGCGATTCTATCGACGGCCGGCACAGAAAACACAACAGAAAACGGTGATATTGCGACGTTTGTTTTCAAAAAGTTAACGAACGCAAACCCTCGGTTTGACTTTGCCGTTTCCGAATTGCGCGCATATGACGGACAAACAATAGACTGCGAAATAATAATAAATAACCGGATTGAAACGGATCAAGATTCGGATACCGCTTTCCCTCAGGAAACAAGCGCGCCGAAAAAACATTCGTCAAGCGGTTCAATTCCACAACCGCACAAGGATGAAACGACATTTCCGACAAGCTCTCCGACGCCGATGCCGCTTGAAACGTCCGCTCCCACAAATATACCCGGGGAAATGCCCGAGGCGGTTGTCGTATTTACGGATGTGCCGAGCACACACTGGGCAAGCGCATTCATAAGAGAAGCGGCTGAATACGGGCTTGTAAGCGGATATCCCGACGGGACATTTTTACCGGAAAATGATATGACAAGAGCCGAGTTCACAACAATTTTATGGAATATGCACGGCGGGCAAGACACGCCCGACATAACGCCTTTTATCGACGTAACCGAGGACAAATGGTTTTATAAACAAGTTGTGTGGTGCTATAATCAAGGATTTATAATGGGCGTTACGGATACGGAATTTTTACCTGACGAAAAAATAACGAGAGAACAGGCAATGACAATTCTTTACAGAGCAGCGGGACTTCCCGAAACCGGTCGGGCAATAGATAAATTTGACGATAATGCCGATATTTCAGACTTTGCGCTGCCCGCAATGAATTGGGCTGTGGAAAATGAAATTATATTGGGCGTAAGCGAGACGCGAATAGAACCGAAAGCAAATGCGACAAGAGCTCAGCTTGCGACGATAATAATAAAATTTATGAAAGCAATAAATAGAATATAGTACAAGCCTGCAAATAAAAAGTCAATAGGAAAATGAAAAAAATATAAAAAAGATTTATGCAGAAAGAAAGATACCGAA
>CANQKP010000156.1 GCA_947624495.1 uncultured Monoglobus sp.
GATAGCGTCCCCTAAAACCCTTTATTTCTGTGCTGCAAAAAATATTCGTTCCGACTTTTCATTCGGCGGGTCAAAGGTCAGATCCGCATATGTGCGGATGTCCTTAAATCCGCAGTCCGCGAGCAGCTCTGTAAGCTCCTGCTCAGAAAACATCGTTTCCTCCTGATACTCGCTGTACCTTGAGTAGCCTTTGCTATTGTCCTTTACGAAAAAGTTAAGGTCAAAGCTCACCACACCGTCCTCCGGAAAGCAGGCGCAGTCCCACACGCAAAACGCGGAGTCGTCCTCATACACAAAGGTATTGTCTCCAAGCACCTCGCGCAGTTTATACTCAGAGTTTATGTCAAAAATAAATATCCCTCCGGGCTTCAGACATTCGTAAACACATTCAAACGCGGCGCGCACCTCTTGCAGATTTTCAAGATAGTTTATGCAGTCGAGAGCCGAGATCACGCAGTCTACCTGCTCCGGCAGCCTAAACGAACACATATCCATGTTAAGCAGCGGCACGTCAAGCCCCTCGCTCTCAGCCTTGCTCCGCGCCAGAGCCAGCATATCCGGAGAAATGTCTATCCCCGCGGCATCATAACCCGCACGGCACAGCCTGAGCGTTACCGCTCCCGAACCGCAGCCGAGATCAACGACCGTTTCCGGATCTTTCTTAAGCCGCCTAAAAACCTCGCGGTAGAACTTCACAAAGGCGTCATAATCGATCTCCTGAAACCTGTCGTATATTTTTGCAAAATCATCGTACATAACATCACCAAATCAAAGCTTTTGGAAGTTGGCGTATGCCGCCATCATCTTCTTTTGTCCCACCGTCTCAAAATCAACTATCACGAACCAGTCTTTGCCCATTTCCTGAGCCGACACAACTGTTCCGACTCCGAACTTCCTGTGCTTTACTCTGTCGCCGGGGCTGTAGCTCTCGCCGTCCGCGGTGATTTCCGGCTGCGGCTTCTTTTTCAGGAATACGCTGTCGCCAAATCCGCCGGACGTGCGGCGTATCGGCTCCGGGCTTTGGAGCGAGCTTGACGCATAAACCGGAGAGTCCTCCGTCCGTTCGATCAAGTCCTCCGGTATCTCGTCAATGAAGCGCGACGGCTGATTGTACCGGGTCTGTCCGAACAATGTCCGCTGCCGCGCAGCTGACAAAAACAGCCGCTTCTTTGCCCGCGTTATGCCGACGTAGCACAGCCTGCGCTCCTCTTCAAGCTCTTCCGCGATCCCGAACGCGCGGGAGTTGGGGAAAATGCTCTCCTCCATACCTATCAAAAACACATTTGGGAACTCAAGTCCTTTTGCGCTGTGCAGCGTCATCAGCGTTACCGAGTCCTGCGCTTCGTCATAATTGTCTATATCCGAGATAAGCGAGATGTTTTCCAAAAGCTCGCTCAAAGTTATATCCTCGTTCTCCCTGACCGCCTCCTGGACCATTGAGATAAACTCGTTAAGGTTCTCAAGCCTCGTTCGGTTCTCAACCGAATTTTCCTTCTTAAGCGCGTCGATCATACCGGATGTTTTCATCACGGTCCTTACAAAAAGTTCAAGCCCCATACCGTCATCAAGATCCGCTCTGAAGCCGTTTATCATGTCCGCAAAACTCTTCACCTTTGCCGCGGCGGCGGTACCGAACTCTTCAAGCTCGTTCGCTTTTTCGCAAACTCTGAACATACTCGTGTTCATAACCGCGCCTATCGCCGCCAGCTTGTCCACCGTTGCCGCGCCGATGCCGCGCTTTGGCTCGTTGATAACTCTTCTTAATGCGACATCATCGTCCGGATTGGCAGCCAGCCTCAAATACGAGCCGATGTCCTTAATCTCCTTACGGTCGTAGAACCTCAGTCCGCCGACTACCTTGTACGGTATCGCGTTCCGCAGCAGCATATCCTCCATAACGCGCGACTGGGCGTTGACTCTGTATAAAATCACCGTGTCGCTCAGCTTTCCGCCTATCCGACCGATGTTCAGCACAACAGACTGCGCCTCGCTGTGTTCATTGGAGGCTATGTGCAAACTTATTTTGTCGCCTTCACCGTTGGACGTCCAGAGATTTTTGCCCTTTCTCCCGTCGTTATGCTTGATAACGCTGTTGGCAGCGTCAAGAATGTGCTGAGTCGAGCGGTAGTTTTCCTCAAGCTTGATGACCTGAGCGTCCGGGAACTCCTTTTCAAAGCCCAGTATATTCTGTATGTCCGCGCCGCGGAACTTGTATATGCTCTGGTCATCATCGCCCACAACGCACAAGTTCCGGTGCTTTGACGCCAAAAGGCTTACCAGACGGTACTGTGCGCGGTTCGTGTCCTGGTACTCGTCCACCAGTATGTACTTGTATCTGTTTCTGTAATATTCCAAAACATCCGGACACTCCTCAAACAGCCGCACGGTCTGCATTATCAGGTCGTCAAAGTCAAGGGCGTTGTTGTTTATAAGCTTGCGGCTGTAGAGTCTGTAAACGTCGGCAACGGTCTTCAAATAAAAATCCGCTCCCGCTGCCGCCTCGTACTCGTCCGGTCCGATCAGCTTATCCTTCGCACCGCTTATCAAAGCGAGCATCGTTCTTGGCGGATACTTTTTGTCGTCAAGTTCAAGCTCCTTAAGACATTCCTTTATGACCGTCTGCTGGTCCGCGGTGTCGTATATGACAAAATCCTTGGCGTAACCGATATTTTCAATATCCCGGCGCAGCATTCTGGCGCACATGGAATGAAATGTTCCGGCGTGAACGTCGTTGCCTATATCGCCGAGCCTGGCGGCAAGCCTTGATTTAAGCTCTCCCGCGGCTTTGTTGGTAAAAGTTATGGCGAGAATGTTATAAGGTCTGACCGGCTGCTCCGCAAGACACTCCTCAAGCTCAGGACTCAGCTCATCAAGCTCGCCGTCTCTGTACCACTCAAGGAACTCAAGCTCCGCATCGGTAAATTCGCGGGGCGCGTGATTGCTGCTGTACGCCCTGCCGTACTTGATAAGATGCGCGATCTTATGCACGATAACGGTAGTCTTTCCGCTGCCCGCCCCCGCCAGAACAAGCAGAGGTCCTTCGGTGCTGAACACCGCAAGCCTCTGCCTGTCGTTTAGGTTCTTGTATTCATTTTCGATTATGCTTCTGCGTAAACTTAAAAAATCACTCATTATTACTTAATTGTACCTCCGCCTATCACCACGTCAAAATCCTTGTCGTAGAACACCACCGCCTGTCCGGGCGTCACCGCCCTCTGCGGCGTCTCAAACTCCACATAAGCCTCGCCGTTCTTCGGCGTAACACGGCACAGCGCCGGCTTTGCGGCGTACCTCACCTTAGCCAAAGCCTCAAACGGTCTGAAGTCCTCATTATCAAACGTGATGAAGTTCAGTCTGTCCGCAGTCAGGCTTGACGAAAACTCACTGCCTTTTTCACCCAGAGTGATCTCGTTGGTCTCAGGGTTTATCCGTGTCACAAACATGGGCTTTCCGAACGCTATGCCCAATCCTTTGCGCTGCCCTATTGTGTAGTTGATGATCCCCTTGTGTTCGCCGATAACGTTGCCGGCAGCGTCAATAAAATTGCCCGGCTCGGACTTTGAGCCGTCATACCGCTCAATAAACGATGCGTAGTCGTTGTCGGGCACAAAGCAAATCTCCTGACTGTCAGGCTTATCGGCAACGCCGAGTCCCAACCGTGCGGCGATTTCCCTGACCTCGTCCTTGCTTGTTATCTCACCTAAGGGCAGGCACATTTTCGAAAGCTG
>CANQKP010000157.1 GCA_947624495.1 uncultured Monoglobus sp.
AGCAGGGTCAGGCATTAAAACCACTTTATTTTTTGCCGATGCCATATGCAAGCAGTATGGGTGAAATTCTGCTCCGCGTTTTCATTGAAAATTTTATGGAGGTGAAATAATTATGGCACGTATCGCAGGTGTGGATTTACCGAACGACAAGAGAGTTGAGGCAGGACTCACATACATCTTCGGAATCGGTTTCTCCACTTCCAGAAAGATTTTGGCGGCAACAGGCGTTAATCCGGACACAAGAGTCCGTGATCTGACGGAGGAAGACGTTCAGAAGCTCAGAAACGAAATCGACAACTATAACGTTGAAGGTGATCTGAGACGAGATATCGCTCTTGACATCAAGCGCTTGATGGAAATCAACTGCTACAGAGGAATTCGTCACAGAAAAGGTCTGCCTGTTCGCGGACAGCGCAGCAAGACTAACGCCAGAACCCGTAAGGGTCCCAAGAGAACCATTGCGAACAAGAAGAAATAAGCAATTGGTTATTTGATTTTGAATTTTCTTTGGCGCCGTGCAGAGCGCAAAGCTTTAAGCAGGTGCCGTAAGATGCCGTATTTCTTATAGGAGGTGAAAGATACAATGGCAAAAGCAGTAAAGAGAACCAGACGCCGCAGAGAAAAGAAGCATATTGAGCGCGGCGCCGCACATATCAAATCTACATTTAATAACACCATTGTTACTATTACAGACGTTGCCGGCAACGCGATCTCGTGGGCAAGCGCAGGCGGACTGGGCTTTAAAGGCTCAAAAAAGAGTACACCGTTCGCGGCGCAGATGGCAGCCGAGACAGCGGCGAGAGCTGCAATGGAGCATGGTCTTAAGACGGTTGAAGTATACGTTAAAGGTCCCGGTTCGGGCAGAGAGGCGGCTATCAGAGCCCTTCAGGTCGCAGGTCTTGAGGTCAACATGATCAAGGACGTTACGCCCATTCCCCATAACGGATGCAGACCGCCGAAGAGAAGACGCGTTTAATCAAACAGCGTAATCAGTACAGAATATTAAAATAGATTTGAAGGAGGAAACAAAATGGCTAAAAATATGCAGCCTGTGCTTAAAAGATGCCGCACTCTGGGTATTGAGCCGTCCGTTATGGGCATAGACAAAAGCTCAAACAGAACTTTTGACCAGAGACGCAAAAAGCAGAGCGAATATGGTATGCAGCTTAATGAAAAGCAGAAAGTCAGATTTATATACGGCGTTCTTGAGAAACAGTTCGCCAAGTACTATGTAATGGCTACAAAGATGAACGGCGTAACGGGCGAATGCCTGCTCAGCATCCTTGAGTCAAGACTTGACAACGTTATTTTCCGTATGGGTCTTGCAAACACAAGACGCGAGGCGAGACAGATAGTAAATCACGGTCATGTTACCGTAAACGGCAAGAGAGTTAACATTCCCTCTTACCTGGTAAAGCCCGGCGAGGTCATCAGCCTGAAGGAAAAGAGCAGAAACGCTGACAGAATGAAGGATATCGTTGAAAGAAACTCCAACAGACTGGTCCCCAAGTGGATTGACATGAACAAGGACACATTGGAAGGCAAGATACTTGCTCTTGCCGACAGAGAGGATATTGACTTCCCTGTTGAGGAGCATTTGATTGTCGAGTATTACAGCAAATAACAGCATATCTGCTGTATCCTAATTATACAGGAGGTTTAACAATGATTGAAATTGAAAAACCCAGAATCGAATGTGTTGAGTCATCGGATGACGATAGATATGCGAAGTTTGTGATCGAGCCCTTAGAGCGGGGCTACGGAACAACACTCGGTAACTCACTCAGAAGAATGCTGCTGTCATCGCTTCCGGGCGTGGCTTCCACATCTGTGAAGATCGACGGTGTGCTTCACGAGTTTTCAACTATTCCCGGTGTGAAAGAGGATGTTACCGAGATCATACTGAACATAAAGGAACTGGTGATCAAGCTCCACTCGGACGGTCCCAAGACGATTTATATCAATCAGGAAGGCGCCGGCGAGGTTTGCGCCCGCGATATTAAGCACGATGCGGACGTTGAGATCCTTAATGAGGATTTACACATAGCTACTCTGGACGAAGACGCCAAGCTGTTTATGGAGATCACTATAGACAGAGGCAGAGGCTACGTTTCGTCAGACCAGAACAAGGAGCTTATCCAGGGTCAGATTGGTGTTATTGCAACAGACTCGATCTACACACCGGTTGAAAAGGTTAATTATTACACAGACAGCACACGCGTGGGCAACGTAACCGACTATGACAAGCTCACAATCGAGATTTGGACAAACGGAACAATTTCTCCCGCCGAGGCTGTATCTCTCGCGGCAAAGATAATCAGCGAGCATTTAAGTTTGTTTATTGAGTTATCCGACGACGCGAAGAATGTTGAGATAATGATAGAGAAGGAAGAGGGACAGAAGGAGAAGGTCCTTGAAACGACTATCGAGGAGCTTGACCTGTCCGTTCGTTCCTACAACTGTCTGAAGCGCGCGGGTATAAATACCGTTCAGGATTTGACCACGCGCAGCGAGAGCGACATGATGAAGGTAAGGAACCTGGGCAGAAAGTCGCTTGAGGAAGTTATGTCAAAGCTGCAGGCTATGGATCTGAGCTTGGCAAACGACGATTAATAATTAGTATTACAGGAAGAGGTGATTTAAATGGCACAGCAGAGAAAGCTGGGCAGACCGACCGACCAAAGACGCGCTATGCTCAGGAACCTCACGACCTCGCTTCTGGAGAACGGCAAGATTGAGACCACCACTACCAGAGCCAAAGAGGTTAAGAGAATGGCGGATAAAATGATAACACTCGGTAAGAGAAACACGCTTCACACCAAGAGACAGGCGCTCTCATACATCACAAAGAGAGAGGTTGTATCGAAGCTGTTTGACGAAATCGCTCCTAAGTATAAGGACAGAAACGGCGGATATACACGTATAATCAAAATCGGACCCCGCCGCGGCGACGCAGCGGAAATATCCGTACTGGAGCTGGTTTAATTTAAAAACAAAATCCCCCGCGGCACATAAACCGCGGGGGATTTGTTAATACCTTTTCTTTTCAATTAAAATACTGTATTTCATAGTTCTATATCCAGCTCCTGAGCTAAATCTTCAACAGAAACAGTTTCATGTTTATCGGGGCTGTCATCGTTTAAGTATTCGTCAACCAACTGTCGGCAATAAATATCGTCCTCAATATCATCATCAAATTTCAAACCTTTAAGAAAGCTGATAAGATATGTCAGCTTATATTCGGGAATATGATTTATCAAGTCAATGGCAATTTCTCTGTTAGACATATTATCACCCTTTCATAAATCTAACTCTGTTTTGATTATACCACAATATAGTTAGAATTACAACTATTTTTCGATTTAAATATATCAAAACAGAAGATTGAAATTTTCTTTAATTGGTTATTATCACCGTTTGGGTGGTGTCGTCCCAATTCACGGTGCAGCCGAAGGTTTCGCTTACTGCGCGGGCGGGTACAAGTGTGCGGTTGTTCACAAGCCGCGCGGGCACGCTAAGCTCCACACGGGTCCCGTTTACGGTCATGTATTTATCATTCACGGGAATGATAATCGTTTTGCCGCCTCTTTCGGCAATTGCGGTCTGCTG
>CANQKP010000158.1 GCA_947624495.1 uncultured Monoglobus sp.
AGATGGGAAGAGTCATCGCGGACATAATTTCTTCGCGGAACGACTGCGAGGTCATCGCAGGTCATTGCTTCAAGCTTATCAAGCGTCAAAGCGCCGGTTTTGGCGGCGGAGATCATGCCCGCATCCTCGCTGACCGGAATGAAAGCTCCGCTGAGTCCGCCTACATAGCTTGACGCCATAACTCCGCCCTTTTTGACCGCGTCGTTAAGCAGCGCAAGAGCAGCGGTCGTGCCGTGGCAGCCGCACTTTTCAAGACCCATTTCCTCAAGTATGTATGCCACACTGTCGCCAACAGCCGGTGTGGGAGCCAGCGACAGATCCACAATTCCGTAGGGGACACCGAGCATCTTTGACGCTTCCCTTGCCACAAGCTGACCCATGCGCGTGATCTTAAACGCGGTGTTCTTGATCGTCTCGGACACCGCTCCGAAATCCTCGCCGCGAACGTGTTCAAGCGCGCGCTTCACAACTCCGGGTCCGCTTACGCCCACATTGATTACCGAGCTTCCCTCGCCCACGCCATGGAACGCGCCCGCCATAAACGGGTTGTCCTCCACAGGATTTGCAAACACAACGAACTTGGCGCAGCCCATTGAGTCGTTATCTTTTGACATATCGGACATCTTTTTTATGATCTCGCCCATTTCTTTGACGGCGTCCATATTTATGCCCGCCTTGGTCGTGGCAACACCCACCGAGGAGCATACGAAATCCGTGCTTGACAAAGCCTCCGGAATTGAGGCGATGAGCTTTCGGTCAGAGTCCGAATACCCCTTATACACAAGCGCGGAATATCCGCCGATAAAGTCAATGCCCAAAGTCTTTGCGGCTCTGTCCAAAGTCTCGGCAAACGGTATGTAATTATCGGTTTTGCTCGCTGCGGCGACAAGGGATATCGGCGTTACAGATACACGCTTATTGATGATCGGTATGCCGTATCTGCGTCCTATATCCTCGCCGACAGGGACCAAATTTTCGGCACTCGATACGATCCTGTCATAAATTTTCCGACACGCCTTTTTGGGATCCTCGTCGGCGCAGTCCAGCAGCGAAATACCCATAGTTATCGTTCTGATATCAAGGTGCTGATCCCTGATCATCTTTATGGTCTCGGTAATTTCTTTTGTGTTTATATTAATCATAAAGGTTTCCTTTCGAATATGTATATGTAGTTAGATACGGTGCATCGATTTAAAAATATCCTCGTGCTGAATTCTTATCTCGACGCCCATCTCGTCGCCGATTTTATTAAGCTCGTCAGCCAGAGCGCTGAACTCCAGCTTCGAGCCACTCAAATCAACCATCATAACCATAGTAAAAATATCCCGAACGATCGTTTGGTTAATGTCCAAAATATTTATATTATTTTCATACAGGAAACCGCTGGTCTTGGCGATTATTCCCGTCTTATCAATTCCCATAACAGAAAGTACTGCGTTCATATTTTTCTCCTTTGTATTTATAAATTTACGTTATCAGTTAAGCAAGGCAACGCCCGCGGTCAGATACAGCGCAAAGAGGCACCAAATCAGATACGGCACAAGCATATACGCCGCCGCCTTTGACGACTTTGCAAAAACAAAAATATTCGCGACGATCAGGATTATTAAAGCTATCAGCCAAACGACCGCGAAGGTGTAAGCGCGGAACGTGAAAAATATAATCGTCCACGCGAAGTTAAAAAACAGCTGTATTCCGAATATCATATAACCCAGCGACTTCATCTGCTGCTGCGCCGGCGAGGTCCTGACATTATACAGTGCCAGACCCATAAGAAAGTACAGTATGCTCCACACGATAGGGAACACAAAGGACGGCGGCGACAGCGGAGGATTGTTGATCTCTGAGTAAATATCCATCTGGTTCCGCGTGAGCAGCCATGACAAAAAGGCAACGCCAAAGGGTATGGCAAGAGACACCAGCAGCTTCTTTAAGTTAAACGTCTTGAACATACAAAATCACCTCATAAGCTTTTTTATTATTGTATGTTCAAATCAAAACTTTATTCACAGAGCGCTAAATCAATCCAAAATGTTCAAGCCCTTTTGTGACTCCCTCGTCTATCACTGCGTCGGTCACGTAACCGCCGATTGAATCAAGCCGCGCGGCGTGCCTTTTCATAATAACCGGATTTCCCACTGCGGTGAGCATATCAAAGTCGTTTTCGCCGTCTCCGAAGGCGTAGGTGTCCCGTATGTCAAGACCGTATTTTTGAATAACCGCCTTGATGCCGAACGCCTTTGTGATATATTTTTTGACCAAGTCGCCCGACGGGTTCGAGCGATGGCGGGTGAGGTTGTACCTGCCGCCGAATGTCTCAATCAGCTTTTTGTAGCTGTCCTCACCCTCATAGGTAAACATTAACTTGTTTGCCTTGACCACTTCCGGATCGTCCGGAAATTCATAAAAACAACTCATGTCAAGATTGAAGTTGTTCATCATCCTTATGAAGCCCTCATTGTGCCGCTTTCCGAAGTAGCATTTCTCGTCGTTCTCGGTGACAAAGCCGTAGCCGTTTTGGTCAAAATAGTTGACCAGTTCCATAAGGTCTTTGGTGGATATCAAATCGTTTATAACGAACTTGCCGTCCACCATGGCGCAGGCGCCGTTTGATGTGACATAGCAATCAAACTCAATGCCGCTTTCGGGAACATAGCAGCGTGCGCGTCCGGTTGCAAGGCAAGTCATATACCCGTTTTGCTTCAGCATCTCGATTGAAGCCCTTGTAACATCGGTCGGAACGAAAAGTTCCTCCTTCTCGTCGACCAGAGTCCCGTCAAAGTCAAAGAACACCGCGCCTTTGTACTTTTTCATAGTCACTCTCCTTTGAGTCAAATCCCGTACTAATCCTTAGCCTTTGTCGCAATCTTATCAAGCAGCAGGCTCATAAATTCGCCCATAGGCATCGAGCCAATGTCGCCCTGCTTTCTGTCACGGACAGACACCGTGCCGTCCTCCTGCTCCTTTTCGCCCACCACCAGAATGTACGGAACACGCTCAAGGCGGGCTTCTCTTATCTTATATCCAATCTTTTCCTTGCGTGTATCAAGCTCGTTTCTTATATTATGCTTATCAAGCTCCGCCTTAACGCTCTCGGCATACTCCATATACTTGTCTGATATGGGCAGCACCTTGACCTGAACCGGAGCCAGCCATGTGGGGAACGCTCCGGCGTATTTTTCAATAAGCAGCGCGAGCGTTCTCTCGTAGCAGCCTATTGATGTTCTGTGAATAATATACGGATTTTTCTTTGTGCCGTCCTTATCCACGTATTCCATTCCGAATTTCTCGGCAAGCATCTGATCGATCTGAATTGTAATCAAAGTGTCCTCCTTGCCGAACACGTTCTTTATCTGGATATCCAGCTTGGGACCGTAGAACGCAGCCTCGTCAATTCCTATCACATAAGGTATTTCAAGGTCGTCAAGAATGGTTTTCATAACGCCCTGAGCCTCATCCCACTGCTCCGGCGTGCCGATATACTTTTCGCGGTTATTCGGATCCCACTGAGAGAAACGATATGAAACATCCTCCTTAAGACCCAATGTGTCCAGCATATAGTTGCACAGCTCCAGACAGCCCTTGAACTCGT
>CANQKP010000159.1 GCA_947624495.1 uncultured Monoglobus sp.
CATTTTTACACGCTCCTTGATTTGATTATACCATTCTCTTTTTTGCGTGTCCACTTTTATTATACAACTTTCGCGTATTCGCTATTTACTAATCGCTAATCACTACGTTGGGAGCCTATTCCCCCCAACGAACGCGCGGACAACCCTACATTTGCACACTGTTTCACATCGCGTATTCGCTATTTACTAATTACTAATCACTACGTTATCTTACATTCTGACATCAAAACAAATACCCTCGTAAATTTAAAAAAAGTTTTTTATATATATATTTGTAAAAAAATGTAAGAATGTAAGACAATACCCCTGAAACCCCCGATTTCACGGGCTTTGTGATGTCTTACATACCCGAATTTTATGTAAGATTTATGTAAGATATGTAAGACTTTTGCGGTGCTTATTCGTCTGATTTGCATGAAATATTCAATTTAACGTATTTAGACCTTACTCCGTAGGTCGTAGTTAAGTGCGTGTATCTTCCATTGGTGTTCTTGATCAAAAATCCGTCGCGCGCCCAATCGGACTTGACCGCCTCGAATGAGTATCCCTCCTCGGCAAGCTCGCGGCACAGAACGGTCTTGTTGAAGTATGCGCACCCTTCCTCTATCTTGCCCCAAACCTCGCGGCTTACGTTGTTTACACTGAACATATTCACATTCGCCGCTATCAGCCCTTCGGTAAACTCCCGCGCGCGGCTTGAGACGCTGACCGAGATCTCGGACTTCATAAGCTTTGCAACGTCCTCCGGCTTCAGCTCGTCCTCGTCCGGAAACAGATATTTTCGCGCAAGGTGGTCCCCTGTCAGAACAGCCGCCATTGCAGCCGCCTGCTTGCCTGTGGCGTCGGTCTTGACCAAGTCCTCAAGATATTTCCTGTATATCTCCTTCGCCGTTTGAGGTTCTTTTCTGTATTCTTCGATAAACACCCGACCTGCCGAGCCGTAGTTTTCGGAAAACAGCGCCACAGCCGCGGAAGGATCGGATATTATCACGTCATTTTCGCCCGCCTTGAGGCAAATCACTCTGTTAAGCACTCCTCCTCCGCTTGACGGACTGACGCACGGCTCCTCGCCCGTAAACAGATAGGCGCACCGCCATACGCGGGTGGCGTTTAGGCTTGAATATGTCATTCTGCCCCGGTCTATGCCCTCGGTACAGCTCATGATCAGCCTGTCATAGTTCTCACGCCTGCGCTTTATTGTTTGCAGCTCGTCGCCGCCAAACGGCAGATTGCGCAAGAACGCCGACGCGGACAGCATTGCGTTCACCGTCATGTTCATGGTTTTGGTCATTGCGCCAAGGCTCGGATCGCCCCAGATCGACATTGCCGCCTGAAGAGTCAGCGTCTTGCCGCAGCCGGTAGGACCCCAAAGGTGGAGCACAAAGGGCTGGAGATTTAGCGGCTCCAGCAAAGGGGAAGCAAAGCTCGCGCCCTGCATAAGTCTGAGCGGCAGGCTCTTTCTGAGCGGTCGCATACCTTCGACCCAGCGCTCCGGCGAGCCGCACTCGTGTACCGGCTTTAACATATGAGCGTATTCGCCGCCCACAACGTATGGCGCCGCGTTATTTTCCGGTTCATTTGCCGCCGTGAGGGCGGATGTTTCAGCCTCACCCCGCGGCGCGGTGAATGGCAAAAATTCGCCTTCAAACCAGCCGAGGTGCGACACCGCCTTTCGCTCCGGTATAATATCCGGATTGCGGCGCAGAAGCTCCGCCAGAAACTTTACCAAATTCGCAGCCGTCTCGCTGTTCACCTCGATACCGTTGTCCGCCAGCTGCACTATCTTTACCGCCGATGATATTTTTGACATGGGACAGACGACCGTCCGCCACTCGCCCCTGACAAAGGTCATAAGCTCGACGCTCGATAATCCCGTCTCGGCGTTTCTGAGTACCGCCGAGGGCATTATCGGCACTGTGGACGCGACCCTTGACATGAGGTTGCCGGAGCCGCTCAGATATTCAAGCCTCGCCCCGTTTTCGTCCGCCTGCCAGTCGCCGCACCGCAGTGCAAACGGCTGGTCCGGATATTCGGTCATGCGGTCGCCGTCGGCTTTCATCGCCTCTGCGATTATATTTTTGATAATGTTATTTTTCATTTTGTATCCTCCTGATTATTTTGTTCGATAAGCTCTATCAAAAACCGTACCTTGTCAAGGTTCATTACGGTTTTCGCCCACTCGTCGCTCATGGGGTCCTGCTCCGCCTTGAGAGCGGAAAGCTCGTGCAGCTTGCCGCACAAGTCGGTGTACAGCCTGTTTTCCATGTCACGCCGCCGACGCTCCTGTCGGGCTTTGAACTGCCTGATTTTTGCCCGTTTCATACTCTCAAAACGCTCCTTTGGCGGCACGTTTTTGTCGAGGTTAAGCCCAAGCGCGCTGTCGATGAAACGAGCCGCAGCGACCGCGTCAAGCCCCTCCTTGAGCTGCGCCAGACGTATTATGTCGCCGCCCGCGCCGCAGCCGAAGCAGTGGAACACTCCCTTTTCGGTATCGACCTTCATGCTGGGCGTTCGCTCGCTGTGCAGCACGCACCTGGTCATACCCGCGCGGTTGATCTCGCCGCCGTACAGCCTGACAAGGTCGTCTATCCGCGCCGCCGCCTTAAGCTCCTGAAAATCAATCATAAAAAAACACATCCTTTCACTTAATATTTTAAGTGAAAAAACGTGCCGCAACAGGACAACATAGGGATTAGGGAATACGTTGTAACCTATTTGTTACTTGAAATATTTGTCGTATTATGGTATTATAATCGTGGCAGCATAGCTGCAAGCGCGGAATATTCCGTGCGGAGAAACACTTCTGCGTAAATAAAATATGCAAAAGTAAAAGGCAGAGATAGAAACGTAAGGACGGCTAACATAGCGAATAGCAAATAGATATTAGTGACTAGGAGCGCGCAGCGCGCAGGGCTCCCGCAAAGGTGCGGAGCGCCTTTGTGGGAAAGAGGAACAATAGCAGAGCGATGAGAAAAAATCGCAAGCGATTTTTTTGATAAGCGGCGCTCATTGTGACGCAGGATGATGCCTATGAAATATTGGGCAATCAAAGCGGCTGTAATGCTGCTTATTATCGCTGTAATACTTATAGCGTTTGCGCCATCGGTGCAATAAAAAAGACAACCGCCTTGTAGTTCAGCAAGCTCTCAAGGCGATTGTATAATTTCCATTGAAGCGGCTGACCGTTTTTACGCTCTGCCGTTTCTCTTTCTATGATTATTATATATTAATATTCTGCATTTGTCAAGTTTAAATAAATATTTATTTTATTATCATATCTTTCCACCAAAAACTGTTTTGCTTTGAATGACGCGCCGTCCCCTGTTCCGCCTTGCCTACCGCGGGCGGCAATGTTACAAAACAGTTTTTGGTGTCCTAAAGTAGAGCCACAGAAAAAATCCCCAACGGACGATGTGAAACATCAAACATCGAGCTGTAGGGGCGGATATTATCCGCCCGCGCCCTGCGATTTGGCAACAAACGGGCGGCAGGTTGTTCATATCCGAAAACGTTAGTGATTTGCGACCTTGCACCTCAGTGCGAAAGACATAATTCGGTTAAACGAACCC
>CANQKP010000160.1 GCA_947624495.1 uncultured Monoglobus sp.
GCTCAATGCGGTTTCCGTTTATCTTTATCATATCGTTTTTGCGTCCCAGCAACACTATGTTGCCGTCCGAGAGCCTTTTCGCCAGATCGCCCGTGTGATAAAGACCGTCTTTGACTGCCTCGGCTGTCTGTTCTGGCAGATTTATATATCCGCGCATAAACGGATTTTCAAAGCAAAGCTCGCCGATTTCGCCGTCGGGAACGTCATGGCAGTTATCATCCAAAAGTCTGAGCTTTATGCCGTCGTATGTCGGTCTGCCCACCGGCGTGACCTCATACGGACGGTCTATTATGAACTTGGCGACATTGAATGCTCCCTCGCTCATGGAGTAGGTGTTTATGATGTCAACTCCGTCTATGTATATTCCGTTCGCCGGCTCGCTTCCGGTGAATATGTGCTTCAGATACGGACCGAGCTCGCCGATCACTCTTATCATTGACGGAGACAGGAAGGTGTCGGTTATACGGTTGCTGCGGTAATATTTTTTAAGTCTTACGGGATTTTTCACTATGTCATAGGGTATGATGTAAAGCGTAAAACCGTTGTATATAACCGAAAGCGCCATCTTTATCGAGGCGATAAAGTTGAGCGGCGCTATCAAAGCGAAGCGTGAGTCCTGCGTCATTCTGCGCACGCCGTCGGGGTTTCCGCCCGAGATCTGATTGAGCTTAATATTGCCGTACTCATGCAGCACTCCCTTAGGGAAACCCGTTGTGCCGGACGTGTAAACGGCAAACGCCGCGTCATGGGGGTCGGCTTTTTCGTAACCGCTCAGAGGCTGCTCGGAGCATATTTCTTTCCACGTTTCCATATCAATGACAGCCTTGCAGCCGCAGTCCTTTTTGATATACTCGATACGGTCGGGCGCGTAGTTGTCCTCGACCACGGTGAAAGCCGCTCCCGCTTTCCATACGCCCAGCATCGCTATGATAGGCGTTATTCCGCGGGGCAGGCAGATCATCACAAAATCCTCTCTGCCTATGCCTTTTTGTTTAAGCCACGCGTACACCTGCGCGGATCGCTGATCCATAAGTTCTCTGCTGATGCCGCCCGGTCTTACTCCGTCTACCAGAACGATGCGTTTGGGATCGTTTTTTACATGCTCGCTCCAGCGATCGCACAAATACGGTATTTTGTCCAAAAAATCCAAATTCATAAGTGTCTCCTTTCCCAATTTATTGATTCATTTATTATCCTTTGACCTTTGATAATCAGCGGTTATCCTTGGGAAAAACGGCGAGTTTTGTCTGATTGACCGTTTTCCCGTTTGCCTTAAATGTGCCGAACAACGAATCGCGGTAGCCGTCGGGCAGAGCGGCGATCCCGCTCAGCCGAAAGCCTTTTTTGCTTAATTCGTCACGCGCAAATTTACGGAAATCGTCCATGTCAAGATCGCCGCTTCCCAATTCTATACTCAGCTTTATGCCGCTATCCGCCTTTCTGCACTCAAAATGGCGGATACAGATATTCCTTGCGTCCTCATAAGCCTGTATAATATCGGTCAGCTCCGAGGCATAAAGCCGTTTATCGCCGAGAGTCAGGCTCTCGCTTGTTTTGCACAGGAAACGCAGACGGCGTATACCGTCCTTTATCGTGACAAGCACAATGTCGTGGATATTATAACGGTAAAAGCCCGCGTATGAGGTCTCAATAAGCTCATATACGCCGCCGTTTTCCGTTTGCGAAAGCGGAAGCGGCTCGCTGCCGCCAAGCGGCAAAAACTCAAAATAATATCCGAAAACAGCGGGCAGGCCGTCCGCCTCTCCGGCAATATCCGGAATATTGAATTTTCCCTCGCTCGCCCCGTAGCCCCAGTCAAGAAATACGGTTTTTTCGGGAAAGATGTTCCGATATTCTCTGACGCCGCGGCCCACGCTGCCCGACATCCAGCAGCAGACGCCGCAGAACTTCGGCCAGATTTTTTCGACGGTAAAGCAGCCGTCCTCATCAAAAATATTTTTCAGCTGATCGGCGCGCTCGGGATCGGGCTTCAGATATTTCATAAGCTGCGCCTTCCGCTCTTCGGAAATATCGGCCGAGATCGTCCCGTATTTTATATCATTGATCAGTTGTTCCGCCCGCGCCTCGGCTTTTTTAAGCATATTGTGAAAATGAATGACGTTATTTAGGGAAAGTCCGAGAATGTTTTCCTCCGCCAGAGCGAACAACATTGTCAGGTAGTCCATTTCATCAAGCGGAACTTCGGCAAAGGAAAGCATATCCGCCGGAGGTACGATCGCGCTGCGCAGCCTTTCATCGTTCGCTGCCATACCGGAGGCGCTTCCCGTCGCGATGCCCGCTTTGGTTTTTCCGTAAACTGCAGTGTTGGCGATGATCAGGGTTTTCGGGTTACTGACATCCGCCATTCCGGGCATCATACCGATCATTTCCATTTGACGCATCGCGCTTACTATATTCTTAACTGCCATGCCGCGCTCGCTGTCGGGAATATACTTCGCTTTGCCCGTGGTTCCGGTGGTCACCGCGAAAAAAGGCGTCCGTCCGGGTATAAGCACATCGCTTTCTCCGTCGTCCGCCATTCGGCTGACATACGGGCGGTAATCCTCGTAATCCGTCACCGGCACTCGCTTTTTGAAATCATCCGCCGATCGGATCTCCGCAAATCCGTGCACTTTGCCGAACTCCGTATCCTTCGCGTAATTTACAATATCCAAAAGTACACGCTCCTGCAAATCGGGGTCGGCAACCGCCTCGCGCAGTATAAGAGGCAGTTTTCTCGGATTCTCTTTGACAAGCTCATCTATTAAATATTTATCCGCCATATTCACATTCCTTTCTTAATCCTCATCAACAAGCTTAAAGAAGTATTTTTCTTTAAATAAATTATCAATTACCCGCACGGGCTTTATCTGGTTTTCACTTGTGCCTTTCATTATCATCAAATCGCGGTAAAGAGCGTAGGTTTCCTGCTGCACGAATTTTAGTAACGTCGGCGCGAGAATGCCTTCTTTGACCTTCGCTCCGAAAGACGGGTTCGCGATCGAGAGCTTATCCTCGATAATATTTCGATACTCATTATGCCTCTCTTTTGGCAGATGCTCCTGAGGCTCGATAAACATTACATATCGTCCCGGATTTACGTCCGTGTCGGCGAAAATGCTGTAATCGTTCACAGGCATATCCACGGCTTTTGAAAACTCATCCACAGCGTATTGCACCGCCGAATCATTGGTTTTTTCACCCGCGATGCTTATCATCTGCTTTTTCCGATACTTAAAACATATCTTGGGGGATTGACCCTCATAGCCTTTAACGGTGATAACGTCGCCTATGCGGTACCTGTAAAAACCCGAAAAGTTTGTTATGATAATTTCATAATCCTCTCCGACCTTAAGCTCATTAAGCTTCAAGGTCTGTGTCATAAGCTCGGTCTCGTCGCCCTCGGCGTCCACGGGCAGGAACTCGTAATAGCCGCCCTGCGGGATAAGCGTGTAGTCCATTGACTCGACCTCGGTGACAACGCCCATCATCGCTTCCGAGGCGGCGTAATTGCCAAATGTCATAGGTATACTGCCGGTATAGCGGCGGAGCTTGTTTG
>CANQKP010000161.1 GCA_947624495.1 uncultured Monoglobus sp.
CCGCCGTATTCGCCTTTGTATCAGGTTTCTGTTCGTAAGGCTACGATTTCGCTATCCCTTCTTCTCGCCTGCTCCTCGCGAAGCAAACCTTGGGAGTCGCTCTTGGGTTCGTTGGCAACTACGCCCCTTGTGGACTTTCACCACAGACCGACGGCATGCCCGTCATACCAAAAGCACCGGCTAAGTTCAAAAAGGACTTAGCTGGTGTTCCGTTACATTCCTACATATCGCGATTAGCACAATAAAGTATATCCTGCGCGACGTGTGATAATCTCTAAAAAATCAAATACAGACAGCTTTATCACTAAAATGGTGGAGGCTGTTTTTTTGTTTCATATGTCGGCGCGAAACAAGATACAGCATCAATTAACGCAGGCAAGCACAATATATTGTACATGTACGCGAAAACATGATGCATATTGTATTACCAGCACCCTTGAAGTGAAATACGCATGAATGATTCAGGAAGGAATGCAGGAAATGACACGCAGGATACGCAAGTTTGTACATCAGAGGATATGTAGATGTGTTGCGGAACAGCTGGTGCCATTGTTTGTACGCTCGGCATGCGATGCAATTTGGCGGTGAAAGTCCGCTACAGGCTTGGCAGTAGGAACTGTTAGCCAAAGGCAAAGGTGTCCGTCGTGAGACGGTACTGCCAAGAATTTTTCGCAAAAATGTATAGAATAAATTTCATCACCCCTCGAATTCGAGGGGTGATGAAATTTCGCGCCGATCAGGCGGTGACATCGTCGATTTCGTAGAGATATTTCATGCTGATATAGCGCTTGCACCCCCAATCTTTGCCGGAAATGTATTGCAGCCTCGCGCATACGAGCATCAGAGCCTACTTGCCGTCAGGGAACGCGCCGACAACGCGCGTCCGGCGGCGAATCTCGCGGTTCATACGCTCGATCACATTATTGGTGCGAATTTTCAACCAATGCTGCGACGGAAAATCCATGTATGTAAGCGTCTCTTCTATGCCCTGCTCGACTTTCTTAGCCGCTTCGTGCAGCTTCATGGCGTGAAGCCGTTCGACAACCTCTCTCGCCTTGCGGCGTGCCGCGTCCTTGCTCTCCTGAGCGTGGATAGCTTTGAGCATCATTGTCACCTCACGCAGCCTGTTTCTCGGCACGCTTGACATGATGTTCCTGTAGAAATGGACCGTGCAGCGTTGATATTTTGCGTCTGGGAACACTTCATGCAAGGACTCACACACGCCGAGATTCTTGTCTCCGACGATAAGGCGCACTCTGTCGAGCCCGCACTCTTTCAGCCATACAAGGAAATTTCTCCGACTTTTTTGTCTTCCTTCATGCCTTAGGCTACTCCGAGCACTTCGAGATAGCAATCTTCGTCAACGCCGATCGACACGAGAATACTTACATATCGACCTTGACAGCCTCTTCATTAAGCTGTATAATTTTTTCGGACATGTTCCTTTACTCCTTTCGAATGTTTTGTTGTGGTGACTTCATTCTATCAGAAGTGCGGGAATATGTCTATATTTTTGCCCGCATCTTTTTGCGAAATTTATTGTACCTTTATCTTTCCGGCGAAAACTGGGGTTGCAAGCACTATATTTGAAAGCTGACAGCTTGACCGCCTGACCGGCGTGAAATTTTATCGCCCCTCGAATGCGAGGGGCGATAAAAGCTGGATGTGGCTTCTTTCTATACAATTTTGCGAAAAATCCTTGACAGCACCCATTACGGTGCGCCATGGTTAACCCATAGAATCTAAACTCTCACAAAGCGCTGGTGTTTGCTCTTAGGTTTATCCGGAAGGGTCATTTTCAGTTTACCTTCATTTAAAAGGGGACGAATTATTGCGGACATAGCGTAATAATGAGACATCCCCAAAAAGTCAACGATCTCAGCCCTGCTTCTCGGTACGGCGCAGAATTCGAGTATTTGCTCCGCACTGCCGTGACCTCGCACATTCGTCTCAGCCTTGTAAATATTATTTTTGAATACGACCGTAAATTCACCATGACGAACGGAAAAAACAGGCGCGGGCAGCCCTGCGTTTCTGAACTCCGTCTGCATTGTTGGAATGCCTGAATATCTGTTCTCTGTGATCTTCAACAGTTCGAGCATATTTGCAAGCGACGCATTTCTTGTATCCGGACGGACTTTGCCGAGGGAATCTATCGTTATCTTCCCATAAAGTCCGCCGGTGCTTTTTATCTCCATGCGGTCGCGGTACATTTCTATTCTCACAGGTACATTCTCGGTATGGATGCTGTAATCCCTGTGAACAAGTGCGTTGATTATAGCTTCGCGAACAGCTTTCATAGGGTATTCTGTCTTGTCGTGCCGCTGACCGTTGTCATCTATAACCGTTTTTGTTCTGCTGTTTTTTCTGACAAATTCGACGGCCTCCTCTATCATGTCGGGTATCGCACCGGTAATTCGCTTATTGTCGATAAACCGTTCGCCGTCTTCTCCCGAAACACCGATTTCAGTCCCCGGAACAACTATCGCAGTTATGCAGAGCTGAGGAAAAAATGCCTGCGGATAAAGCGAGAAAGTCATGATGCCGGAAAGTGTCGGAACACCGTCGGATGTAACGCCCATCAATTCGAGTATTTCATTGTCTGAAACATTTTCGGAAAGGTTTTTCCGCTCACGTTTGACGGCGTCAAGATATTCTCCGAGGCGTTCGCGATTAAAAACACTTATGCTTGCTCCGTCTATCTTCCTGATATCGTCCCTGATCCGCCTGCGGAAAGCTTCAAAACTGTATATCTCGTATTCGCTCATGAGTTCGTCTGCCTCACCGACACGAATATATGAACCTTTAATCCTCCCTGTCCCCCTGTAAAAAACAGGTCGATCGGAAATGTCAACACTCGGTATTTCGGCGGATACTACAGTCTTTCCATCTATTTCGCATATTGTGAACAATGCTCGGACTATTGGTTCCATTTGTTTGCATTGCTCGTTTACCTTCTTTTGAAGGTCCTGTGCATCATACACGCCCACGACCTCAAAATTGGCAGCCTCATCTATACCGAAAACGATAATTCCGCCATCGTCCTGATTTGAAAAAGAAGAAAGCGTATCGAAAAGCCGCGTCGGACATCCGGCAGCGGCTGCTTTGGTTTCAACAGTCTGCGACTCAGCTTTGTTTTTTTGTATTTCGGCTACGAGCGCTTTTAATTCCTCTGTTTGCATTGCATCCTCCTGACCTTTCGATTTCAATCATAGTTTTTTGTGAGTTGCAGCTACAGTTTAACATACGCAAAGAAGAAAGTCAATTAAAATCACAACAAAATGGCAGTAAAATCGAAACTGTTGCGATATTTACCGCAACAGTTTTGAATTTTAATATTTTAGATGACAAGTTTCAAATGAATATAAACTTAGTGAACATACTCCTTGTCAAAGTACCTTAAAGTAATCTTACAATAACTATGAATTATTGTATGCTAGTCTAAAGCATATAATAGGATTACAATTAAATAATTTCGATATTG
>CANQKP010000162.1 GCA_947624495.1 uncultured Monoglobus sp.
CAACAATCTGTACGCGCTGAACGCCTCGCTCAAGTATCAGGGCGTTTCGAGAATGACCAACGAGAACCGCTGGTTCAAGCACTATGTTACCGCTATCAACACCGGCGTTATGCCCGACGGTGACCTTATCTTCTATCCCGCGACAGTTATATTCCAGCTTGAGATGGTTGACTTTAACCAAACGGCGCTTTACCCCGACATAAAGAGCGTTTACGGCAAAGCAGCCCGCTACTCGCGCCTTCACAGCTTTGAGCTTACAAATCTGCCCAAGGACGAGCGCCTGATCGTCTCGCTTTCGATGGGCAACGGCGTGGATTTGAGCGACCATTTTGAAGTTTTCGGTCATAAACTGAGCAGCGAGGCAAAGTGGCTGCTTAAGGATCTGCCAAAGGAGACCCGCCCCCTGCACTACGCCAACGAGAGAATGCTAAGCGGCGAAGCTTTTACCGATGAAGAAGCGAAGATACAGCCTCAGGTCACTGCTGCATACGAGGTCGACAACAAAGCGGGCAAGGGTGACAAAAAAGGCTCGCTGGTAAAGATAACCATTGATGACAGCGACTATAAAGACGACGGAATTGTTAAACCAAATCTGCTCTGCTTCGAGATATGGAAAAAGGATATCACGGGCGGCGAGAGTGCTGACACGGATATGCAGTTTGCCGGCATTACCGGCGATGACCTGAGCACGAATAATGTGAACGAGCTGTTCAGCCTTGAGGACAACAATGTTACGCCCGGTCATAAGTATAAGTATTACGTAAAGCCATATGACTGCTCGCTGCACACGCCCGAAGGAACAATGGGCGAGTCTGAGGAAGTCGAAGTTTCGAGCAGCTCTTATGTTGTTATGACAAGTCTTTCGATAAACGGCAAGGGTACAAGCGGCATTTCCGCCAAGCCCGGCGACGAGATCAAGATCGAGCTTGGCTACTTCCCGCTAAACACGACCTATGACTTTAACTGCATTAACTGGGATGTGAACAAAAACGCGGTAAGAGGCGTGACTTTTACCGATGACCCCGAATATCCGGGCGACCCTACACATAAGATACTTAAGACCTCGACAAATTCTGTCGGAACAGTCAGCATCAAAGCGTCCGCCGGAGGAGCGAGCGGAGTTCAGTATATGGGCTACGGCAGAGATGAAAACGGTCGTTACCAAACGGGTATGACGGTACAGGCGGACATGAGAGTCACGATCTCCGGCAAAGAGGTAAAGATGACCGGAATCGATATCGACCAGGAAAAGCTTGATATGGCAAAGGGTCAGACATCACAGCTCACCGCCTCAATTCTTCCTGCCGAAGCCACGACCGATGCGGCGATAAGATGGAGCAGCAGCGATGAAAAAGTTGCCACGGTCGATCAGGACACCGGTCTTGTAACCGCGGTGGGCAACGGCACGACCGAGATCTCCGCCTATGTTATGGAAAGCGCCGAGGGCGACGACGAGAATAAAATCGAAGATAAAATCACAGTGAATGTAAGCGACTCCGGCGCAGAACTGACCGGTATCAGTATCGTGTCATGGGCTGATGCTCCGGATGAGACGCCGATACTGTATTCGGGTTCGAAAAATTTCCAAAAAATGAACATTAAACCCGTTCCGGACAATGCGGAATACGATCCCAAAAATGTAACATGGAAAGTGAAACAATGTATCGATGTGACCGGCGCCATTGGAGATCCGGATCCCGATGAACTGAAAATTTATGAAGAGTTTGCTAAACAAGATCCGACAACATATTTGGGCAATTTCGGGCTGTGGGGCTTATGTGAGCCTGACGAACTTGGCGGAATAGGCGCGCTCACCGGAACCATAGAGGTCGAAGCGACACTGAACGAAAACGGACACACATATACAGACACCATGAATGTCAAGATAGATTATCACGAAGATCCTGAACTTCCGATAGCGATCCGCTCGCTGACGCTTAACGATAACGAGCAAAAAATGTCGGCAAACGAAAATTTGGAATTAAGCCTGACATACGCGCCGGATAACGCGGTGGGCAAAGAAAATCTGCGCTGGACGACAAGCGATGAGAATGTTGCAACCGTTGTGCAAAACGATACGGACAACACAAAGGCGACAGTGACCGCGCATAATCCCGGAACTGCCGTAATAACCGCCAACTGGTCGGGCAAGCGCGCCGTATGCGAAATTACCGTCGGCGGCGAGATCGACCTTACGGACGTTGAATTCAGAGTGCAGAACAAAGTACAGTCCGGCGACACGTCGCGCGAGCTTGTTGTGGGCGACACATACCAGCTTATGCTTTATCCAAAGCCGATCGATGCGACCGGAACCGAGGCAACCGTATGGACCACAAACAATGAAAACGTGGCATCGGTTGACGCGCGCACCGGATTTGTCACCGCGAAACAAGAGGGCAGCGCGGAAATTACCGGAACAGTTAAGCAAATTAAAAACGACGGCACAGAGATAGAAAAATCCAAAAAGTGTACTATCACGGTCAAGAAAAAAGAGATCCCGCTCACCGGCTCCGCCATAAGTGAAAGCTCTAAGCAGCTTAAGCCCGGCGAGACCGCGGAACTCAGCATATCCGCACGCCCGTCAAACGCCAATATGAATACCGATGAAATAGACTGGCAAAGCAGCGACGACAGCGTGGCGACGGTGAACATGAATGGCGGCGACGGCAAGACCGCCACGGTCACTGCGGTATCCGCGGGAGAGTGTAAGATAACCGGAACAATGGGCGGCTTTCCGGTGACCTGCAACATCGCGGTTGAAAACGAAAAGAAAGAAGTTGAGCTGTCGCTTATAGATAAGGACAAAACGAATGTAACAAATACGAATATCCAAATGAACGGCGTTAATGACGCGATATGGCTGGCGTGCTACGTTGACACGCTGGGATATAATTTGGAAAAAGACGAGATGTACTGGAATTCCGGCGACGAAAATGTCGCCACCGTCAGCGAGGACGGCATAATCACGGCGGTGGGTAAAGGAACCGCTACCATCAGCGCGACCGCGACGGCGCATATAGGCAGCGCGCAGTGTACGGTCACAGTGCCGGACGAAACTGTTGCCGAGCCGGTTGAGCCTGTTGCTCCGCCGACACAAGCGCCGCAGCCGACATTTACTCCGGAACCGGGTACAACAACACCGGAACCGTCGGAAACACCGACGCCTACACCGACGGCAGAACCTACGCCGACGCCTACGGCGGAGCCCACACCGACTCCCACGGCGGAGCCTACGCCCACACCCACGGCAGCGCCTACGCCGACGCCAACGACAGAGCCTACGCCTACGCCAACGGCAGCGCCTACGCCTACGCCAACGGCAGAGCCTACGCCCACACCCACGGCAGTGCCTACGCCCACACCCACGGCAGAGCCTAC
>CANQKP010000163.1 GCA_947624495.1 uncultured Monoglobus sp.
ACCTAAGTTTAAACCCATGATTTTCACCATGTCGATGTCTGTCGTTTATTACCTACACATCTTTTTCCGCAGAGCCTTTAAAGAACGATAATACCGACCTCGGCACGGGCATTTTTTAGTATTTCAGCAAATCATTGTTTGACTATTTTCTCCATATTCATCACCTTGCAAAATATTTCGGTTGACATTTATACTTGCCTTTGCTATAATGTAGGAAACAGGTTGCGGCAAGTACCGCCCGTTCCTGTTTGTGGTTTTCGCTCTGACTATTTGATAGTTGGAGCGTTTTTATTTTTCGTCTTCGTCGATGTATTTTTCAACTTTCTCTATGGCTTCACCGAGATCCTTGCTGCTTTTAAGAATACCGAGAACCATTTTTAAAATTGTTTTGAATTGATAATCTGTCATAGGCTCGTCCATTTTAATCTCCTTTCTGGCACTTGCCGCCGTTGGGTTTGGGCTTTTCCCTTACCTCTTAATTATATTAAGCCACTCATTGAGCGTTATGTCAATATTTTTATTTAAAAATATTGCACAAAAAGCAAAATTGTACACTTTTAACGTGAATAATTAAAAATGCGGATCTGTTTTTGCGTCTTCGCATCTTTAAAATAACAGTATATTTTGACTGACATTATATTAAAAAAATATCGAATTTCATCAAAAGATATAAAATAATTTAATCCGTAAAATGTGCCGAAAACACGCTGATTTGACGTGTTTTCGGCACATTGGTGTTTGGCGGAGTTGGTGGGATTTGAACCCACGTGCCCGGTTTTACGGACAACACGATTTCCAATCGTGCTCGTTATGACCACTTCGATACAACTCCGTAACCATAATTAAATATAAAAAATAATCTGCTGTTTACCACAGCAGATTATATTATATCACATTATTTTTAAAATGCAAGTGTTTTTTAAAAATTTTTTTATTTGTTTTGACCGCTTAGTTGAACCGACGGCGTCAGAGGGAATAATCCGTCATAATCACGCCAGGCAAAAACCTTTATGAAATCATAATCCGTTGCGGGAGCGGTGAGTATAAACTCGTTGTATGAATTCTCGTCCACAGTTATGTTTTCATCGTCAAATCCGACCAAAACCTCTGTTCCGTCCACGATTTTATACGCGGCGACCGCGATGCAGGGTTCGATCATTTCACCGGTGTTATTGTCAAATCTTAGATTGATCATGCCGTCCGTCTCATCATCCGGAGCGGCGCTCAGCAGATAATCTTCCGCGGATATGGGTTCTTTTGTCGGCTCCGGTGTGGTTGTCGTTTCGGGAGTTGGCGCCGGCGTTTTGTCCGGTTCGGATGTCTGCGCCGGAGCTGTCGTTTCGGGAGTTGGCGCGGGAGTTTCGTCCGGCTCGGATGTCGGCGTCGGAGCTGTCGTCGTTTCGGGAACGGGAGTTACATCAGGCGGAACGAGACCGTCCGAAAGATTTGCGCCTATATTCTTTTCCTTATATGGAGTGCCGTCCGCCACCTTGAGGAAGCTGCCCATATTGATAGAGCCGTCCTCATTTCTCCACAGTTTATGCACATCCGCGCCGAGCGGAGGGGACTCAATCGAGACAAACGTACCGCTGTTTACCGTGTCCATTCCGTCAGTCGGCAGCACGGTCCCCAGCTTGTCGTTCCAATTGGTTATCGGCGGGAAGTCCTCATAATAGTAATAGAGTTCCTTGCTGTTGTTGTAAACCACCGAGTTCTTTATCGTGCCGAGAAATTTATCCGCGGCAATTTTGTTGTCGGTATAGGACAGACAGTTTATCAGGGTGTTGTTTGAGTTTGTCTTGTCTCTCGCAAAATCAAAATTGCTCTTTTTGGTACCGCCTTTGAGGGCGTTGTTAAACGCAGTGCAATTATAAAGATAAAGCGGTCCGGGATTTGAGTTGTCGGTAAAGCCGTGATTTGCGTTCTCGAATGCTATGCAGTTATAAAGGTAATGGCTTACGGCGATCTTCGCACCGCCCAGCTTAAATCCGTTTCCGTCGCTGTTGTCTGTAAACTCGCCGTTGGTGGTCTGACCGCTGCGGAACGCGACACAGTTGCGGAATATGATTGATCCTATCGGACCCGTTTCCGTTTTGGTGAAGCAGTCCCAGCCGTCGTCGCAGTTGTTGTAGGCTATGCAGCCATCGAACACATTGTTGCTGCCGCAGGTCAGTTTGGCGGCAAAACCGTCGGAGTTTTCGCCGGTTTCGGGGTCGTAGCTGTCATAGGACGTGCAGTTAAGTATCAGGTTGTCGCATGGCCAGTCTTTGGGGTCTGACAGAGTTGACGCACGGCGGCTGATTTGAATTCCGGTGTCGCGGTTGGCGTTGGCTCTGCACAGCTCAAGGGTGTTGTGGTTGCCTGTTACATAGTAGCCGTTGTCAGCCGCCATATAGACCTCAAGCCCTTTTATGTACCAATAATTACCATCCATTTGCAGGCCTCTGGCGCTGCCGTTTCCGCTGTACGGTTCATATGAGAAGTCGAACACCGTGCCGTCCGAGCACTCTATTCGTTTTTCGGCTCCCTGCTCTCCGTTGTTGCCGTATGGAATATAAAGGCAGTCGTTAAACATATATCTGCCATCGCAGTGGATCGTGCCGCCGGGCGCAATGTTCGCGATCGCCGAAGCGATGCTCATAGGTTCATCTTTGGTACCCCTGCCGTCTGCCGGAGCTAAGGGAGCCGTGTAAATCTCACTCAGCTGTCCGCCTGCCGCGGGACTCAGATTTTCAAAGTCGGGATCGGGTTCCGGTATGGTGTAGGACAGATTAAGGTAGTATATGTTAATTCCGCCGCCCTCGCTGACAAAGGCGTAGTCACCGGCTTCCTCAATAAGGAATTTATAGTATGCCATACCGGGCATAACCTCTTTTGAGACAATAACGTTGTTATTGCTGTCGATGATTTTACCTATGCGGCTGTTTTTGCTGTTCGCCGAACCGCAGTCTAAATACAGCACGGTGGGACCCTCGGTCGAAAACCGTACAGCGCGGTTTGAGTAGTTTCCGGTGGCTCCCGTCTTTAGACGTTTGGTGTATTTCAGACCGGTCGCCGAGCTTGTTTTTTTGCTGTTGTCAACTTTAACGACCTCGCCGCCGTCGGTTGCGGGAATGACCGTAAAGCTGCCAATTTTTGTTTCGGCGGTTATATTGCCGCCGGTCATATCCGATATATTGTAAATTGAGTCCTCAGGATACGCTGAGGCGGGAATGACGGGCAAAATAAGAGCCGCGCACATGAGCGCGATAAAAATTAATCTTTTCATAACTGCATCTCCTACTATAATAGATTTATGGGTAAGGCACACGGTAGCCAGCCGTGTCCGTATCCATCTTATTGCTAAAACTGCT
>CANQKP010000164.1 GCA_947624495.1 uncultured Monoglobus sp.
AATTTGGGGCGGCTACAATACGACCTATCATCACAACCTGGTCGCGACCCACACCAGCCGTCTGCCCAGGTACCACGGCGTCAAGGACTCGCATCCCGACTATAAGATAAGCGACACAGAAGCATTAAGCAGCAACGACGAGGTCAACAACGTTATCTACAACTGGGGCTTCAACAACGGCTACGGCGGCGGCGGAGTCACCCTGAACTTCATGAACAATTACTATAAGAGCGGTCCGATAACCAACAAGGACGTGCTTGACAGGATATGGAACCCAGGCGGCACCACCATGTACTGCGCGGGCAATGTGCTTGAGGGCAACGATGAAGTCACCAACGACAACATGAAGGGTATCGACGTTGACGAGAGCGGCGACGAGACGATTTTCCTCGACGCGCCGACCTATGAAAACGGTCTGATCCCGCTTGACAACATTGACACCGCAGAGGAAGCCTACGAGAAGGTCCTCGCCTCGGCGGGCGCAACCATACCGAGGCGCGACAGCTACGACGCAAGGATCACCAACGATGTTAAGAACGGCACGGGTCGCTCGATAAACAACGAGGCGGAGGTCGGCGGCTGGCCCGAACTCAAGTCGGGCGAGGCAAAGCCCGACACCGACGGCGACGGTATGCCTGACGAGTATGAGGACTCTCGCAACCTTGACAAGAACGACCCCAAGGACGGCAATACAAGAGGCGAAAACGGCAGAACGTTCCTTGAAAACTACCTGAATTCTATCGTTGAGAACGCAGCAGCCCCCGCAAATCCCGATGTTGAGCTTAATATTGAGAACAACGCGATCTACGACTACGGCGAGACGATCAATATGAAGGCTGGGGCAAGCGGCAAAGAGGGCAGAAAGATCGAGGCGGTTCAGTTCTACAGAAACGACGAGCTGCTCTACACCGACAATTCCGCTCCCTATGAGTACAGCTACAGCGGCGCGCCCGAGGGTATCTCGTTCATGTCCGCGAAAGCTATAGACAGCGAGGGAGAGGCGACGACCTCGGATATTAAAGTAATAAACGTCAACTATACCGAGGCTCCGGGCGACTGGAACACAATGGATATAGGCGAGGCGACCATGCCCGGCAGCTACTCGCTGCACGACGGAGTATATACTGTCAAGAGCAGCGGTCTTATCGGAGCGGGCAACGAGTTTAACGTTATGGACGGCGACGAGGGTACCGATGCGTTCAGCTATATGTACAAAGAGGCCGACACAAACGCGGTGCTGTCGACCAAGATAGACGCGGTTTCAAAATTTAACAACAACTGCGTCAGCGGTCTTATGTTCCGCGACGAGCTGACCCCAACATCCGACTTTGTAATGGTCAACTACGAGCATGAGAAGGGCGGAGCCGGACTGTCGTTCAAGTACAGAATCGGCGGCAAGATGACAAAGAACTTCATCGTGCTTTCGGAGCTGCCCAGATATATCAAGCTTATAAAAACAGGCAGTACCGTCACCGGATATCACAGCATCAACGGCGTTGATTGGGAGTATTTTGACAGCGTGGACATGAGCTTCACCGGAACCAACTACGGCGGCGTGGCGCAGGACGGCAATAAGGAGACGAACCAGATCTCGACCTACGCATGGGGCAGGTTCACCGACTTAAGCCTTGAAAACTATGGCGAAAACATAATTCCGGATATCGAAATGCGTACCGGTATTCCCGGCAGCGGAGTTGAATTTATTGAAAACTCGCAGTTTTACGCAGGCGACACAGTGACGCTGCATATCACGTCAAGCGAGATCGCGACAGCCGACAAACTTGAAATTTACTTGGACGGCAAATTAAATCAGACCTTTGATACTCCCCAGGATTACGCAGAGGTGAAGATCGAAGAGGCGGGCAACCACTATATCACCGCTGTTATATACGATGCGGACGGCGCAAAGAACAGCGCCACCCAGAACGTGGGCGTCTCAAATGTGGACTACGGCTGGAAGGTCGGCGAGATCCACTATCCCAAGGACATTCAGGCAAGCGGAACCACGATCAGGCACGGCGCGTTCGACCTTAACGGAAGCACCCTTAAGATAACCGGCACGGGCTACGGCATAGAGGGCGTTGAGAACGAGGAATACCCGATGATGTACAAGGCGCTTACGGGCGACTTTACAGCGTCGTTCAAGGTTGACGAACAGAGCCTTGCCGACTATGACCACATGGGCTTTGTGGTTAAGAATTCCCTTGACCCGCAGGAGGACGGCACATCATACGCGGCGTACCATGAGATATACTACGGCGAGATGTTCAGAAAGACGAGCGAGTACGGCAAGAAGTATGACCTCATAGGACAGCAGAAGTATAAGAAGCTGCCCGTGTGGATACGTCTCACAAAGACCGGAAAGACTCTCAAGATGGATTACTCACAGAACGGGACCGACTGGATCGACGTTGGAACCGAGGAAAACTGCAATATAAACGACAGCTATTATTTGGGAGTGTTCGGCGCGTCCAACGAGGAGTTCAAGATCTCGAACTTTACGATGAGCGATTTCAGCGTCAAGACGCAGGATACCTCTTTAAGCAGTTATGTCGATATCGCCGGATACGAGTGGGCGCAGCCGGCTATAAGCGGACTGACCGCGCGCGGCATAATAAACGGCGACGTAAGCCCTGTGACGGGTGACCGCTACTATTTCCCGGGCGATAACGTGACCCGCGCGGAGTTTGCCAAAATGATTTCGGTCGCTTCGGGGGCCAAGCTTTCGGAGACGAACGTTCCGCATATTTTCGCGGATGTCGACGAATATGCTTGGTATGCGCCTTATGTCTACACGGCTTACGCCAACGGTCTTGTTCGGGGTACAAGCGACATGACCTTTGAACCGGACAAACCGATAACCCGCGAGGAAATGGCGGTAATGATGAGCCGTCTGCCTCAGGCGGGAGGTTCGGCTTACTCGGTCGGATTGTTGTATGCCGATTCCGATGCGATTTCCGGCTGGGCGCTTGACGGTGTGGCGGTTGTTGTGGGGAACGGCATTATGCAAGGTGACCAAAATAACTGCTTTAATCCGCAGAATTTTGCCAACCGAGCCGAAGCTGCCCAGGTAATTTACAACTTTATTACAAAATAGGTGCAAAATCAATAAGAAATGATGATGTTTTTTATGTAAAAAGTACAAAAAATTAGGAAAATACATGATGATTAAGGTTTTATTGTGATGTTTGCATAAATCATAGATTTTTTCTTGATTTTTTTGTGCAAATCTTATATAATATATACATCAAAATAATTAGGGCACCCTAGCCCAA
>CANQKP010000165.1 GCA_947624495.1 uncultured Monoglobus sp.
TGCTGCGTTAGCGGCATATGCTCCGTCGAGGCGAATTAAAAATATGGCGGTAGTAGAGGTGATTGCAAATGAATAATTAAAGCCGCCTTACAGAGTTTGTCTTTTTGAATATATACAGCCGCAGTAGTTCTGACGGTAGAGATCGTATTTTTTTGAAAGTTCGATTGAGCGCTTAAACCCTTCTTTCTTTTTAAAGTCGGACGGAAGAAAGCTGACGCCGTATTTTTCGGAAAGCTCGTTTCCTATTTCGTTGATTTTTTCGGCGTTCTTGAGCGGGCTGATAGTAAGAGTTGTGCAAAAATAATCAAAACTGCCGTCTGCCGCGGCTTCAGCTGCTTTGCCGAGCCTGAGCCTGTAGCACTTAAAGCACCGCTCGCCGCCCTCGCGGCAGTCCTCAAGACCCTTTGCCATGCCGAAAAACACATTCGGATCATAGTCGCAATCGGCAATATCGATACGGTAATCGGGATTTTCCGCAAGGAGTTCTGAGATGAGTCTTATCTGTTCATTTTTGCGTTTCTGATACTCGTCTTTATCGGTAATGTTCGGATTATAATACAGCACCGTTATATCAAAATACGGCGCAAGATAACTTAAAACATAGCTGCTGCAAGGTGCGCAGCAGCTATGCATCATAATTTTCTTTTTAGTGTTTGTATCGCTTATTTGTTTAAGTATAATATCAAGTTTTTTTTGGTAGTTTATTTTGTTCAATTTTTAACCTCTTATATATTAATCTTCAAAATACTGTATTTTAAAAGAATTTTTAAAATTTTGCAATTTGGTCAAGAAAGCGATTGGCGTCACTCACGCTGATCTCATTGTTGTTTATCAAAGCGTTCAGCTTTGAAATAATGTTGCTTTTGAAAAAAGCGTTGAATTCGTCATACTTTCCGTAATGATCAGCAACCTCGGCAGGATTTGTGCCGTTCATCAGCATCTGCTCAATTTCGGTCTGTTCCGCACCTGTAATTCTTGACAGCAGCAAGGTTATATTGCCGCTTTCTATATTGCACAGCATAGTTATATCACCCCTTTCCATAAATTATATTCTCGGTTGCTTATCCCTATTATTAAAAGAGTTGTATCTTTTAATAATATGATTTTAACACACTATTGTTAATATTTAATGAACAAAAGATTAATTTTAAATAAAATATTGTGAAATTTATAAAACGTGTTTTATTTGCATTAGACTTGATTTAATTATGAAAAAGTGGTATAATAATCAAGTTCGCAAGATATGCGCCTGTAGCTCAGCTGGATAGAGTGAACGGCTACG
The DNA here is from genome assembly GCA_947624495.1 of uncultured Monoglobus sp. GTDB lineage: Bacteria > Bacillota > Clostridia > Monoglobales > Monoglobaceae > Monoglobus. The sequence goes on from CANQKP010000165.1 coordinate 1,283, forward strand.
AACCGTTAGGTCGGGGGTTCGAATCCCTCCAGGCGCGCCATCGTCGGAGCAAAGTTCGCTTTGCTCCGACTTATTTTATATAAGTCGCGGCGCAAAAAAGAAGTCACTGCATACAGTGACTTCGTAAAAACGCCGCGTACCGCGACGTGGTGGAGATGAGGGGAATTGAACCCCTGTCCGAAACAGTATCCTCAAAAGGCGCTACGAGCGTAGTCAATGGTTAAAATTCCCTAACGGGCAGGCTCATTGACAAGCCAATCCCGCTCGGTAGCTTCATAATTGCATGGGCGCGTCAAAGCTTTCGCGCCTCACGTTCACCGCGTCGTTGATGCCCGGGACCGGATCCGCGGTAAATCCGGGCGGACAAGCTGCAACTAGGCAGCCAGTGCTACTTTATTATTGTTAGCGTTTAATTTTAAATCGGGCTTTTTACGCGGCGCCCGCCGCGGCTCGCTCCTTAAGCATCTGCTGCCCCGTCGAAACCATTACATCCCCGTGTTTATTTTTTGGGGTATAATTTGTCAATTATACCCCGAAAAGACGAAACCATTACATCCCGGATTTTGATTTGAGTTATAATTTATTAATTATAACTCAAAACGATAAACATATTACATCTTTCGGTTTAGTTTAAGTTATTATTTACCAATTATAACTCAAAACGATAAACGTATTATATCTTCCGGCTTTGGTTTGAATATTATTTACCAATTATAACTCAAAACGATAAACGTATTACATCTTCCGGTTTTAGTTTAAGTTATTATCTGCCAATTATATTTTAAAACAGTAAACGTATTATATTTTCCAGTTTTTGTTTAAGTTATTATTTGCCAATTATGTTTTTACATATTTATATTAGATCTGTAATAAAGCCATTTTACCGATAAGTCAAACCAGCTTTCAGCGGCAGGCTCTATATGCCTTTCCTCGTTCGCCGTGAGCATATTGGCAAGGGACAGACCATGCTTTCCCTTGGGATAAATATGCAGCTCATACTCTACTCCGTTTTCGAGCAGTGCGCTTGCCAGACGCATCGAACCGTGTACCGGAACAGAGCTGTCCTCAAATGTGTGCCATATAAAGCACGGCGGCGTGTTTTTGGTTATGTATCGGTCAAGACCGAAATACTTTTCGTTCTCAGGATTTTTTCCGATAAACCGTTCCTTGGTGCCGGCGTGGGTTTTGCCGTCCTCGTTTATTATTACCGGATAGCACAGAATCAAACCGTCGGGGCGGTTGTTTTTTCCGTCCGCGCCCGAACCGGTTTTTATGATTGGGTTTTCAAAATGCACGCCCAAAGACGCCGCAAGATGTCCGCCGGCGGAAAAACCGCACACATATATATTATTTTTGTCTATTCCGTACTCATCCGCAATTTTGCGGACCAACATCACTGACTTTGAGAGCTGGCACTGGGGTATCGGCCACTGCGCGGGCGTTACCGAATAGTCAAGCACAAAGGCGTGAAAACCTGCTGCGCAGTATTTAAGCGCCACCGCCTCGGACTCCCTTGCGGAGCGGAACCCGTATCCGCCGCCCGGACAGACTATGACCGCCGGTCGTTTTTTAAGATATGTTTTGTCAAGCAGCTCTGCGCTGAGTATGTACGACGTAAGATACGCCTTGTCTTTAGGCAGGTCGATACCAAGCGCTTTGCAGTCGGCGCTTACATCAAACTTTTTTACTGTCATACTATCCGCAAAGCTGTGATACGATTTGATTTATCAGTTTTCCGTCAGCCTTTCCCTTAAGCTCGCCCATGACCGCTTTCATGATCATACCCTTGTTGCCGCTCGCTATCACATCGGAGAACTTTTCGGTGATTATTTCCTTGATCTCATCCTCGGAGAGCTGTTTGGGCGCGAACTCGGTTATGACCTCAACTCTCGCCTTATACTCCTCGATAAGCTCGGTCCTGTCCGCGGGGCAGGTGTCAAGCTG
>CANQKP010000166.1 GCA_947624495.1 uncultured Monoglobus sp.
AGGAGATGCTCCAGGATATCGCCGTGCTCACCGGCGGCATTGATCTTGATGCTATGGACGGCGGAACATCAAACCTGATCTTTATGATCGCGGCGCCAAAAAAGGGAGGCGACACACACCTTGAGGTTTTGTCCCGGCTTACGGTCATGCTGATGGATGAGGAGTTCAGAAAAAAATTGCTTGCGTCTAAGTCCCCGAAGGAGTTCTTAAAGCACATCGACGAAAAGGAGATCGAAAAGTACGGCACCGAGGACGCGGCGGCGGAGCCTGAAAAGCAGGAAGCGGCGGCGCCCCAAAAGAAGGTTAAAATTGTCGCGGTAACAGCCTGTCCCACAGGCATAGCCCACACATTTATGGCGGCAGAGGCTCTGGAGCAGAAGGCGGCGGAGCTGGGCTATGAGATAAAGGTTGAGACAAACGGCAGCGGCGGAGCCAAAAATGTGCTGACAGCCAAAGATATTGCCGAGGCGGACGGAGTTATTATCGCCGCGGACAAGAACGTTGAAATGGCGAGATTTGACGGCAAGCCTATGGTCCAGACCAAGGTTTCGGACGGAATTCATAAGCCGGGTGAGCTGATCGAAAAAATCGTGGGCGGCACTGCCGGAATTTATTCACACAAGGGCGGCGGTTCATCCGAGTCGGTATCCGAAGGCGGAGACGGCATAGGTCATTCGATTTACAAGCACCTGATGAACGGCGTTTCACATATGTTGCCCTTCGTTGTCGGCGGAGGTATACTTATCGCTTTGGCATTCCTGTTTGACGATTATGAGATCGATCCTTCAAACTTCGGTATGAACACGCCTTTCGCGGCGTTCTTCAAAACCATTGGCGACACTGCGTTCGGATTTATGCTTCCGATCTTGGCTGGCTTCATAGCAATGAGCATAGCCGACAGACCCGGTCTCGCGGTCGGCTTTGTCGGCGGCGCCTTAGCGGTAGCGGGAACCACGTTCTCGTCTTTGGTAAATCCAGATGCAAACGTTGTGTCCGCGGGATTTTTAGGTGCTCTGTTTGCGGGCTTTGTCGGAGGTTACATTACTTTGGGTCTTGAAAAGGCGTGCGGCAAGCTTCCGGAAGCCTTGGAGGGCATTAAGCCGGTACTGATTTATCCGTTGGTCGGAATACTGCTCATGGGCTTGGTTATGTTCCTGTTCAACCCGATCATCGGCGCGCTTAACACGGCGCTTAACCATGGTCTTAATGCGATGAACGGCGCAAGCAAGATCCTGCTTGGCATAGTACTTGGCGGCATGATGTCTATCGACATGGGCGGTCCGTTCAACAAGGCGGCATATGTATTCGGAACCGCCGCTATAACCGAGGGTAATTATGACATAATGGCGGCTGTTATGGTTGGCGGCATGGTCCCGCCTCTGGCTATCGCGCTCTGCACGACATTCTTTAAGAACAGATTTACGCCGAGCGAGAGAAAATCCGGTGTTGTAAACTATATCATGGGTCTGTGCTTCATCAGCGAGGGAGCCATTCCTTACGCCGCGTCGGATCCGCTGCGCGTTATCCCTTCATGTATTGTCGGAAGCGCGGTTTCCGGTGCGCTCTCAATGGCGTTCGGCTGCACGCTGATGGCGCCGCACGGCGGAATATTCGTGTTCCCCGTTGTGGGCAATGTTTTAGGTTATCTTATTGCCCTGATAGTCGGCTCTGTAGTAGGCGCGCTTATGCTGGCTCTGCTTAAGAAACCCTTGGGCGAAAAAGCCGGTCTTAAAAAGTAAAATATAAAAATAAAATAATATAAAGAGGAGTTAAAATTATGGTATCACAAAAGGTTACAGTAACAAATCCCGAAGGTCTGCACATGAGACCGGCGGGTGAATTCACAAAGGCGATGTCGGCGTTTCAGGCAAGCGTTAATATTAAATTCGGAGGCAAGGATTTTAACGGCAAGAGCATTATGAACGTGCTTGCCGCAGGAATTAAGTGCGGCAGCGAGATAGAAATCGAGTGCGACGGCTCAGACGAGCAGGATGCTCTCAAAAAGGCGGTCGAGATAGTTCAGACAGCCGAGTAATACGCGCGAGGTGATTATATGTATAAGGGGATAGCCGCATCCGAGGGGATAGGCATAGGTAACGCGGCGCTGATCAAGGAGCAGGATATCAGATACGAACAGAATTCCGCTCTCAGCGCGGCGGATGAGACCGCGAGATTTGACGCGGCAGTGGATGAGCTGATTAAAAAAACCGAAGCCTTAGCCGAGGAAATGCGCGCAAGCGTCGGCGAAAAAGAATCTGAGATTTTGATGGGTCATGTCCTGATGCTCAGCGATCCCGCAATGACGGACGAGGTGCGTAGCGCGATATCCGGAGGACTCACATCCGAAGCGGCGGCGGAACAGGTGTTTGAAACTTTTGCCGCTATGTTCGAGGCGACCGGAGACGAACTGACGATACAGCGTGCAGCCGATCTCAGAGACATTAAAATGGGTATTATCAAGACCCTTCAGGGGGTTATGGACGTCGATATCAAATCACTGCCAAAGGGCAGCGTGATAGTTGTAAACGACCTGACCCCATCGATGACGGCGGGAATAAAAAAGGAAAATATCGCCGGCATTGTCACCGAGGCGGGCGGACGCACATCACATTCGGCAATTTTGGCAAGAGCCTTGGAGATCCCGGCAGTGCTGAGTGTAAACGGCGCTGTTGATATGATAGCGGATGGCGCGAGGCTGATAGTGGACGGGACCCAAGGCGGGGTTATCATAGACCCCGACAGTGAGACCGAGGCGGAATATACCGAAAGGAAAGTTGAGTTCGATAAGCGCAAAAAGGAGCTTGAAAAGCTCATTGGAAAACCCACCGTCACCGCGGACGGAAACAGGCTCGAACTGGTTTGCAATATAGGCAAACCGGACGACTGCGCGGCGGTTATCGAAAGAGACGGCGAGGGCGTAGGCTTGTTCAGGACCGAGTTCTTGTATATGGACGCCGATGAAAAACCGAGCGAGGAGCAGCAGTTTGAGGCATACAAAAAAGCCGCCATGACGCTTAAGGGCAAGCCTGTGATCATCAGGACGCTGGACGTGGGCGGCGACAAGGACATACCGTATCTCGGTCTTGAAAAAGAGGAGAACCCCTTCATGTCGGCAATCAACGCAGGCGCAAGGGTAATAGGAGTAAATAACCGAAATCTTAAAGATTTTACGGTT
>CANQKP010000167.1 GCA_947624495.1 uncultured Monoglobus sp.
ACTTGCGAATTTGCGGGACGCACTGACAATACCTGTAATTATGAAGGGCGACAGCGGCAAATCAAAATTAAGCCTCGGCGATATGCTCGGCGATGAAATAACGCTTAACTTCACGGTCGAAAACCTGACCGACAGCGACGTGACCTATGACGATATATCGGTTTGCGCGCTCACCGACGGATATGAAAACATAGACGGCGAAAACATGATCTCTGACTCGGTTCCGCTTGAGATCACCGAGGTCGAAAAGCCCGAAAGCGTGACGATCCCCGCAGGCGACGAAACAGAGATAAGCGTAAAAATCACTCTAAACGGCGAGCAAACCGCGGCCAATAAAGAGATTTTCACAAACGGCTTTTGGGTGGACGGATATATAACCCTGAGTGCGAAGGACGGCTCGGTGACAAAATCGAGCATGCCCTACACCGGATTTTACGGCGACTGGATGGCGTTTGACGCGTTTTCTCCCTCATATTTTGAAGAAGGCGGCAGCGCCGCGAATGGATATATCGGATACAATTCGGGTATTCTCGGCACAAACTTGTTTGTGAGCGACGGTGAGGACAAAAGCGAGTATGAAAGCGAAAGCTATGTGGGCATATCGGGCCTGATCGACAATAAATATGAGATAAACGTGCGCATGCTGCGCACCCTTGTTGACACGGTTTTGCTCGTCAAAGACTCGGACGGTAATGTTGTTTATGAGGAAAACCTGAACAACGGCCTGTGCCGCCAGCCTGAAGTCTACAATTATTTCCAGAATGTTTCGCCGGAGAGACTCAGCCTTCCCGAAGGCGACTATACCGCGGTTCTGTCAGGCAATTTCGTATACGGCGACAAAAGCAGGGCCGAGGAAAAGACGTATAAGTTTTATATCGACTCCAAGCCTCCCGAGATCAGGGAACCGAGAATTTACGAAGAGAACGGCAAAAAATACGCGTCGTTTAAGGCGAGCGATAACCGTTATCTAATGGGCGCCACGGCAAATGACGGAAACAACAATGTGATCAGAGCGGCGGTCAAAGCTCAAAAGGATGCGGAAATAACGCTTGACATAACGGAACTGGACGAGGAAACGCTTGAATTTTCGGTTTACGATTATGCCTATAACGCGTACAATTTCAAGATCGGCGGAGTAAACGCCGAGATAACCAACAGCATTACGGGCGAAGGCAGCGCCGCGTTTATCGCGAGCATCGCCAACAACTCCGCTGACGCGGACGCGGATGTTATGATGGCGATATATGACGGGGACGGCGTGCTAATCGGCGCGGACGTGCAAAATGTGTTCATAAACAGCGGCGAAAAGCTCTCGCTCGCATTTAGCTTTGAAAACGCGCCGACCGCGGCCGAAGCTAAACTGTTCGTCTGGGAGCACGATAAACTGACCCCACTGTGCGACCTCGTGATATTCACCGAATTTTAATAACCACTTAGGACGGGCGGCAGATTGCCGCCCCTACAGGTTTGCGCAATTCGTATTGATTGCGGCGTCCGATATATCATCGGCACCTGTAAGGGCGGATATTATCCGTCCGCTTGACTCCCCCTCAAGGGGAAGCCTATTATACCCCTCAGTCTGCTTAACAGACAGCTCCCCTTCCTATCGGAAGGGGAGCCTGTTTTTGCCTCCCCTGCGACAGTGGGGGAGGGGGAACCGCTTGCGGTGGAAAGGGGGGCGAATCGGGACGTCGAGAACCGCGCCCTTTACACTATAACCTGCAAGTTATTATTGTAATCTGCCAAGCATTGTGACAAACTCGGCGCGGGTTATGCTCGCCGCGGGAGCAAGTGTGCCGTCGGGATAACCGTTGATCACTCCGGCGCCGCACGCCCACTGTATCGCGGATATCGCGTACTCGCTTATATCACCGGCGTCTGTAAAGCTCAGAACATTTGTATTTTCTCCAACCGACACATCCGCGCCCTTATACTGCATATATCTGCAAAGTATTGCCGCTGTCTGCTCGCGCGTAACATTTTCGTCGGGTCTGAATGTTCCGTCTTCAAAGCCCGTTACTATTCCGTTCGCGGCAGCCCACGCAACATACGGAGCGTAATATTCATTCGGGTCAACGTCGCCGAATGAGCTTCCGTCCGACTGCGCGTTTTCCATGCGTCCGACTATTGTCACGAGCATTCCGCGCGTCATTGTCATGTCGGGTCCGAACTCGGTTTCGCTTATTCCGTTCACAAGACCTTTGCTGTACGCCGAATTTACCGCGTCATAGAACCAATCCGAAGGATTAACATCGGTAAACGGCATTCCGCCTGTTGTCTGAGGCGAAGATGTTTCTGTCGGAGCCTCGGAGGATCCCGCTGTGGGTGCGGGCGTAGGCGTTGAGCTTGAGAAGGTGCTGCCACCTCCGCCGCCTCCTCCGCCGCCGTAGCTGCCGGTGGAGGATGACGTAAGCGCGCTGAGCGTCAGTTTTTTAACATCTTCTCCGTTTGCGTCAACATAGGTCTGTTTTTCATTGTTGTACGATACCGCGGTGCCGTCGGATGTTGTTTTCACGCCGCCAAACTTCGCGTACTTCGACGCGGCGGTCCCGCCCTCCGCGGTAAACGTGCTGCTGCTGTCCATGTTGATATTAATGGTCGAAGTCTCCGCCTCAAATGGCTCAACTCCGTAGCTTTGGGCTGTGTCGCCGGCCGCCGAGGCGTTTATCGAACTGTTGTTTGAGAGTCGGATTGTGCCGTATGTGCCTTGATCGTCATGATAAATCACAAGTCCCGTAGCGCGCTTCGTGCCCGATGTTGCCGCCGAAGCGTCCAGCTTTGAGTTGTCTTTGATCTCAAGGTTATGCACGGTGCAGCCTATGCCCATATGGTCGCCGCCTACCTCGCATACCGCTGTGACGTGAGCGGAGCCGTCGAGCGTGAGCTTTGTGGGTATATAGAGCGCAAGACCTATGCTGCCCGATACCGAGTCTCCCGCGTAAGCGTTTACCGTGGTTCCCGAGATGCTCATGTCACCGTAGGATATGATTCCGCAGGAATATCCGTCTTGGTTTTCATCAAATCCGCCGACGGCCTCGTCATATATCGCGTTTCCGC
>CANQKP010000168.1 GCA_947624495.1 uncultured Monoglobus sp.
GGTTATGATATATGCATTAACGCCGCCGCTTAAACACGGGTCCTTCTTTTTTATCTCCTCAAACACGGCGCGGACTGCGTCAGTTGACTTAATCTCGCCGCTCTTTATCTTCGCGCCCAGCTCAAGGGCGGTCATTTCGGTAATATTCATATTGTTCTTCCTTTCCGCTCGCAGTATTTTTACTCAACCGTTCTGGGAACGATGATCGCTTCCTCATCGGACTTTGGCGCGTTAGCCAGCAGCTCCGCGCGGTTGTGGCTTGGCTTTACCACATCGTCGCGCATAACGTTTTTGACCGCAAAGGCATGAGACATCGGCTCAACACCCTCGGTGTCGATATTGTTAAGCACGTCCATATAGCCTATGATCTCGCCAAGACCTTTACGGGCGGTCTCGGCTTCCTCATCGCTGAGCTTGAGCCTGGACAGCTCCGCCACGTAAGCTACCATTTCTTTTGTAATTTCCATAATATCACTCTTTTCATCTAAAAAATCTTTATCTTAAACAGATTTTAAACATATCAGGTCAATTATAGCAAACCATGATTTTTTTGTCAATATTTTTAAGCGAATAAAAGAATTAAATTTAAGTGAACACAAGATTTTAATTCTGTTTTGGAACGGATATATTAACCATAATAATTATTGATTTATTCTGCATATAGTGATATAATGAATAAAAGCGGTCAACGCTTAAGATATGACTTTTCTTTCGGAGGACATTATGAATTTTTACGAGGTGTTTTTAATCGCTGTGGGACTTGCGATGGATGCTTTTGCGGTGTCGGTCTGCAAGGGACTGAATATGCGCCGCGTGGACTTTAAGTACACGCTTATTATAGCACTGTTTTTCGGATTTTTTCAGGCGATGATGCCGATAATTGGCTGGATCGCGGGCAGGCAGTTCGAGAGCTATATAACAAGCGTTGATCATTGGATTGCGTTTGTGCTGCTCGCGTTTATAGGCGGAAAAATGGTGTGGGACGCGCTGCATGACGACGGAACCGAAAACGGCGGAATTGTGTATGATTTTAAAGAAATAACTCTGCTTGCTGTTGCAACAAGCATTGACGCGCTTGCCGTGGGTATTTCATTCGCGTTCCTGGAGGTAAGCATAATACCGTCCGCGTCAGCGATCGGGATTATCACATTTCTTTTGTCAGTGGCGGGCGTGCTGATCGGCAACCGGTTCGGCATGAGGTTTAAGACCAAAGCCGAGATCGCGGGCGGAGTTATACTTGTGCTTATCGGACTTAAGATCCTGCTTGAAGGACTTAATATAATTAATTTTTAGGGAGATGAGAAGATGAAAGAGGAACTGTACACCATACCGGTAAACGAGGCGCTGGAGCAGGACGGGGAATGTCTGTTCTGCACTCTTAACAAAAAGCTTGAGTCGGACATACTGAATTACATCTTGGGTCCGTCGTATATGGAGGAGGACATTCGCGGCGAGACGGACAAGCTGGGCTTCTGCAAAAAGCATTACGCTCAGATGTACGGCGAGCAGAACCGGCTGGGCGTGGCGCTCATGGTGGATACGCACCTTAAGCACGTGAGAGAGGAGCTTAAAAAACTGCTCGACGCGGAGCAAGCCAAAAAGCCTGCAAAGAAAGGGCTTTTTAAAAAAGCGGACGAAGGCGGTTCTGAGCTGACGGCATACCTTACCGAGCTTGAGGACTCGTGCTACGCCTGCAACCGCATGAATGTGAGAATGAAGAGCTATATCGACACATTCTTTCATCTGTGGAAGCGCGAACCTGAGTTTAAGGAAAAGATACGGAACTCAAAGGGCTTTTGCCTTGAGCATTTTAATATGGTGCTGAGCGAGGGTAAAAAGCGTTTGGATGACGCAAAGTACGCCGAGCTTTTAAGCGTGACAGCGCCTCTTGAGCTTAAGCAGCTTGACACAATTCAGGAGGATGTTGATTGGTTTATTCAAAAATTTGATTACAGATTTAAGGACGAGCCGTGGAAAAACTCAAAGGACGCGCTGCCGAGAGCCATACAGCGGCTGTCAGCGCTGACGGTGGAGGAGTAGCGATGAGGATAGTCACAGCGGACGAGATGAAGAGCATAGAAAAGGCGGCGTTTGACGCCGGAATGTCCTACTATGACATGATGGAAAACGCCGGACGCGGCATTGCCGGGTATGTCAAAGAGAACACCAAGGATTTTGAGACCAAGCTGATATTAATTTGCGCGGGTACAGGCAACAACGGCGGCGACGGATACGCGGCGGCAAGGTATTTAAAGAATATGGGAGGCAGCCCTATCATCATGATGGCGGGCGGACAGCCAAAGACTCCGGACGCGGCGCGGAATTTTGAGCTTGCAAAGGATATGGGTATTGAAATTATCGCTTTTGAGCCGGACGCTTCACAAAAAAGCACAGCTGTGATATACGGCTGCGAGGTGATCGTTGACTGCGTGTATGGCACGGGCTTTCACGGGCAGCTCAGACAGAATGTGAGAGCGCTTTTTGACATAATAAACGACAGCGACGCGGTAAAGTTCGCGGCGGATATTCCGAGCGGCGTGCCTGACAGCGGAGAGCCGGCGGAAGGCGCGGTAAAGGCGGATCATACCATAGCTATCCAGTACTTAAAGCGCGCTCATATTTCCGCTCTTGAACACTGCGGGAAAATCACCGTTATTGATATCGGGATATAATTAAATTAAGATGTCCCCGCAAAGGCAAAGTTTTAGGATGCATTTGCCGTGCCTGCGGCGGTCGTGACCGCGTCATTTTCCCTTTGTGCGATGTTCCTGCTGAAAAGGAACCCGAACACGGTTCTTATAAGCGGCTGAATAAAAAAGAGCTGCGAGAAAAACGCGAACGGGAAGTTAAAGCACACGAGCTTTATCCAGTTTGCAAGCAGCGTGAAAATGTTAAATCCCTCGTGATACGGATAATAAAGCCACGCGGCGATAAAGCTCATCGCGGGACACATAAGC
>CANQKP010000169.1 GCA_947624495.1 uncultured Monoglobus sp.
CTTCATGCCGTGCTTTTCGGCAACCTTCTTCATGATCTCCATAGTAAGCTGGTTGTGGTCGGTTGCAACGTTTGCCTGACTGAATATGGGAGCCAGCTCGTGCTGAGACGGAGCAACCTCGTTATGCTTGGTCTTTGCCAATATTCCCAGCTTCCACAGTTCGGTGTCAAGATCCTTCATGTATTCCGAAACTCTTCTCTTTACCACGCCGAAGTAATGGTCATCAAGCTCCTGTCCCTTGGGCGCGGGTGCGCCGAACAGAGTTCTGCCGGTGTATGTAATATCCTTTCTCTTAAGAGCGACTTTTCTGTCGATCAGGAAGTATTCCTGCTCAGGTCCGACAGTGGTTATAACGCGCTTAACATCGGTATCGCCGATCAGGTGCAGAATTCTTACCGCAGACTGGCTTAAGGTCTCCATTGAACGCATGAGCGGAGTCTTTTTGTCCAGAGCTTCACCGGTGTATGAACCGAAGATAGTGGGGATACAAAGAATTCCGTCCTTAATAAAAGCGTTCGATGTGGGGTCCCACGCAGTGTAGCCTCTCGCCTCAAATGTTGAGCGCAGACCGCCCGACGGGAAGCTGGACGCGTCCGGCTCGCCCTTGATGAGCTCCTTGCCGCTGAACTCCATGATAACATGGTCAATTCCGTCCGGCTGGATGAAGCTGTCATGCTTCTCGGCAGTAACGCCGGTCATTGGCTGGAACCAATGGGTAAAGTGGGTAACACCGTTCTCGACCGCCCAATCCTTCATGGCGTTCGCAACAACATCCGCAACCTCACGGGTCAGGGGCGTACCCTCCTCCTTGGTCTTGCGGAGCTGCTTGTAGATGTTATCCGGAAGTCTCACCTTTTGGACCGAATCTTCAAATACGGCGCTGCCGAATAACTCGTTCATCTTATCCATTTACAAAACATCCTTTCTGTTATATGTTAATATACTACTTTCTCAAATATTAAAACAGGCGCCGCGAGAATTCTCTCACAGCGCCTTTGCTGACCTTGCTGTGAATTATACTCCTTAAATCCGGTTTTGTCAATAGGTTAAAAGTTATTTGTGTCAAATTTATACGAGTTGCCGAAAGCCGACAAAATTTGATTATTTATTTTGTTAAATTTTATACTATCACAGCCGCGGCGGAAATGCCGCAAAAGCCTTTCGCGAAAAGAGAAAAATTTTATTTTTTAACGGACGCGCAGACAGAGCAGCATTTGCGCGCCGTTTTACCCCCGCGTATTTCCTATTTTTTAATCACTAGTCACTACCTCGTACATACCTGCCGCCTCGTCCTTGCGGACGTTGTCCTTAACCGAAAGGACGCGTATCTTAAGCGGCTTTTCTCCGAACATGATCTGTATCTCGTCGCCCTCCTTGACGTCATAAGACGCCTTGACGACCCGACCGCCCACAGACACGCGTCCGCCGTCGCAGGCTTCGTTTGCCACTGTCCGCCTCTTTATTATGCGCGACACCTTTAAAAATTTATCAAGTCTCATTTCTTCTCCTCAAACCTCTCAAACTCGTCAATAAACTTGTTTGTGCACTCCCGAAGAGCCAGTTCCGGATCGGCTCCGGCTTTGCGGCAGCGGTATACCAGCTCGAACAGTGCCGCCCCGAAGTCATCCGTATTATGTCCGCTCAAATCAGGCGTAAACCCCGCCTTTTCGGCTTTTTTCTGTATTTTTTCCGCCCGCATCAGCGCCGGCAGGTATTCGGACACGCCTCTGAGCTCATCCGCAACGCCGGACTGATGCCTGTCCGCACGCTTTATCGCGTCCCAGTTGCGCAGCACCTCGCCGCTGCCGGACACGCTGACGTCTCCGAACACGTGGGGATGGCGGTGGATAAGCTTGCGGCAGACCGCGTCGGTCACATCGTCTATGTCATACTCGCCCAGATCCTTGCCGATCACCGCGTGGAACACCACCTGCAGCATAAGGTCCCCGCTCTCATCGGCAATTTTTTCGGGCTTTCCGCCGTCTATCGCCTCTATAAGCTCATAGCCCTCCTCGATAAGGTTCCGCTTTATGCTTTCGTGGGTCTGTTCACGGTCCCAAGGGCATCCGCCGGGTGCGCGGAGCAGCTCCACGACCCGAACCAGATCCTCAAAATTATATTTCTCGTTCTCATTTTTGAAATTAAAATCCATAATATCTCCTTTATCTGCGCAGTTCCGTTTTATTTAATAAGCCTAAACCGCTCAAGCACGCCGGCGATCTTCTCGCCCTTGGGCAGGTTCAGCAGATCCTCGCGCTTGACTGCGCGGACAACAAATATCATGATCAGGTAAACCACGCCGCATATTGCGATCTCAAACAGAGTCATAATGCGCGACGACGGCAGCGCCCCCGCGACAAACCAACCCACAGCGCCCATTATAAGCGCGGCGGCAAGAGGCTTTACTATTGTGTCGACCGGTTTGAATTTCATTTCGGACAGACGCACTATCTGAACCGTATTTATCACCGCGATGATCAGATAGCACAGAAATGTGCCGACGGGTGCGCCCTCAATTCCAAGCACGGGGATCATGAAGTAATTAAATATTACTTTCGCCGCGCCGCCGATCAGCATATTTATAACCGGATAATACACCTTACCGTAGGACTGGAGCATAGCGTTTGTGACCTGCACCACCGATACGGGTATAATGGCAATCGACAGGATAGCCAGCACCGCCTCCGCATTATCCGTGCCGAACAGCAGATTAAGCACTCCCGCAGACAGAGCCGACATACCGACAGCGCAGGGAGCGCCGAACAGCAGCGCGAGCCTTATTGCGCTTTCGGTAATTCCCCTCGCCTGGACCCTGTTGCCCTTTGCAAGCGAACCGGAGATCGCAGGGACCACGCTCGTACCAAGCGCAACGACCAGGGTCAGCGGCAGATTAAACATGGTAAGCGCCTTGCCGGTATACATTCCGTAAAGCGACGTCGCTTTCTGAACGTTGATC
>CANQKP010000170.1 GCA_947624495.1 uncultured Monoglobus sp.
GCAGCCGTTAAATCACAGCCGCGCATAAAAACGCCGCTTTGATTTAATGTTGCTACACACTCTAATTGCGCAATATTAATCTAATTCACGACAATGACAATCAAAGCATACACGTTTTTACAAACATATAATGCCGTGAAATAGACAAAATATTCAATTAGAGTTGTAGCACCGATATTATATCACACCGAGAATTGACTGTCAAATTATTTATTATAGGGCTGCGGTGCGGTTATCCGGTTCGGAAACTTCACAGTGCGGTTCAATAACTTAAACTTTCAACAATCGACAGGTTTTTTAGGCGGATATATTTGTTAAATTTTTTACAAATTCGGGTTGACGATTTTATATTTTAGAGATATAATATTAAAGTTAGATTTTTTATTTGAAAATAATAAAAGTATTATATATTTGTGGAGGTTAAATTTATGAGTAGAGTTTACAACTTCTCGGCAGGACCGTCAATGCTTCCGGTTGAAGTGCTTAAGAAGGCGCAGGAGGAAATGCTGGACATGGGCGGCAGCGGTCAGTCTGTTATGGAGATGAGCCACCGCAGCGCTGAGTATCAGGCGATCATCGACAAGGCGGAGGCTACATTCCGTGAGATCATGAATGTGCCGGACAATTACAAGGTGCTGTTTTTACAGGGCGGTGCCTCGACACAGTTCGCTATGGTTCCTCTGAACCTTGGTTCAAAATCAAAAAGCGCGGACTATGTTACAACAGGTCAGTGGGCAAAGAAGGCTCTGGCTGAGGCAAAGCGTTACATTGACGCACACGAGATCGCATCGAGCGCCGACAAGACGTTTTCATACCTGCCTGAGGTTGACAAGAGTATGCTGACCGACGGCGCGGATTATGTTCATATCACATATAACAATACGATTTATGGTACGCATTATAACACCATGCCCGACTTCGGCGACAGAACCGTCGTTACCGATATGTCGTCCTGCATCCTGTCGGAGGAGGTTGACTTCACAAAGTTTGGTCTGGTTTACGCCGGCGCCCAGAAGAATATGGGTCCCGCGGGCGTTACGGTGGTTGTTGTGCGCGACGACCTTATAGGAAACGCTCTTGACATAACTCCCACAATGCTGAACTATCAGACGCACGCCGACAACGGCTCTATGTTCAACACACCGCCGACCTACGGCATATACATTTGCGGTCTGGTATTTGAGTGGATAAAGAATATGGGCGGCGTTAAGGTTATGCACGAGAAGAACGTTGAGAAAGCCAAGATCCTTTATGACTTCCTTGATAATTCAAAGATGTTTAAAGGCACGGTCGTTCCGAAGGACCGCTCGCTGATGAATGTTCCGTTCGTTACCGGCGATGACGAGCTTAACGCTAAATTCGTTGCGGAGTCAAAGGCTCAGGGCTTTGTGAACCTCAAGGGTCACAGGACCGTGGGCGGAATGAGAGCCAGCATTTACAACGCAATGCCTATCGAGGGCGTAAAGGCGCTGGTTGACTTTATGACTAAGTTTGAAAAGGAGAATTCATAATGTATAATATACAGACACTTAACAAGATTTCCAAAAAGGGTTTGGGCGTACTCGGAAATAATTACGAGGTTTCAGACGACTGCGCAAATCCCGACGGTATTATCTTAAGAAGTTATAAGATGCACGACATGGAGCTTCCCGCGAGCCTTAAGGCTGTTGCGAGAGCCGGAGCGGGCGTGAACAACATTCCGCTTGACAAGTGCAGCGAAAAGGGCATCGTGGTGTTCAACACTCCCGGAGCCAACGCCAATGCGGTAAAGGAACTGGTTATCTGCGCGCTGCTGCTTTCGTCAAGAAAGATCGTTCAGGGTATTAACTGGGCAAAGACTCTTAAGGGCGAGGGAGATCAGGCGGGCGCTCTGGTTGAAAAGGGAAAGTCAAACTTCGTTGGTCCGGAGATCGAGGGCAAGACTCTCGGCGTTGTTGGCTTGGGCGCTATCGGCGTTCAGGTTGCGAACGCGGCTCATCATTTGGGCATGGATGTTATCGGTTTTGACCCGTACCTCTCGGTTGACTCGGCTTGGAATCTGACCAGATTTGCCGAGAAGGCGACCAGTCTTGACGATCTGCTCGGCAAGTGTGACTACATCACAATTCATGTTCCGGCTACGCCTTCAACAAAGGGTATGTTCAACTCTGAGGCGTTTGACAAGATGAAGAAGGGTGCGAGACTGCTCAACTTCTCGCGCGACACTCTGGTAGACACAAGCGATGTTATCGATGCGCTTGACAACGGCACACTTTCATGCTATATTACCGATTTTGCCACAGCCGAGCTGCTGGATAACGACAAGGTTATCTGTATGCCGCACCTTGGCGCGTCAACTCCCGAAAGCGAGGAGAACTGCGCGGTTATGGCGTCAAAGGAGATCAAGGACTTTTTGGAGAACGGAAACATCACCAACAGCGTGAACTTCCCCAACTGCGACATGGGCGCAAAGAGCGGCGAGCGTATCACGGTCGCTCATAAAAACATTCCTAACACTCTGCATAAGATTACGGACGTTGTTTCGGGCAGGGGCGTAAACATTGACCATATGCTCAACAAGAGCCGCGGCGATAACGCTTATACCATGCTGGACATCAGCAATAAGATAGACCCCGCAGTGGTTTCTGAGCTTGAGGCTATCGACGGAATAATTAAAGTCAGAATAATATAGAATAGAGGTAAATAAGCGCCGCAAGGCGCACAGGGCTCCCGCAAAGCCCAAAGGGCTTTGTGGGAAAGAGGAGCGCCCGCCGAGAAAGCGAGCAAAGAGGCGAGGCAAATAAGCGCCGCAAGGCGCACAGGGTTCCCGCAAAGCCCGGAGGGCTTTGTGGGAAAGAGGAGCGCCCGCCAAGAAAGGCGATGCTTTCGAAGCTTGCGAGAAAGCGAGCAAAGAGGC
>CANQKP010000171.1 GCA_947624495.1 uncultured Monoglobus sp.
CTCCATGGGGCGGCATACCGTACTTATGCATCATAAGGAAGTCGCTGAACTCCTCAGCGTCCATGCCGCGGGTGTTTATCTTTTCAAGCTGCATCTGATAGTCGTGTATCCTCTGTCCGCCGGTTGTTACCTCGGCGCCGTTTAACAGCAAATCAAAGCTTAATGTGTACTTTGGATTTTCCGGATCGTCCATTGCATAGAACGGACGCTTCTTTGAGGGATAGTGCGTCACGAACACCAGCGGCGAGCCGTATTTTTTCATACAGTACTCACCGATAAGACGCTCCTCTTCCGGGTCAAGGTCGTTGGGATTTCTGAACTCACGGTCATATTCCTTGGCAATGATCTCTTTGATCTCCATAAATTTAAATACCGGTATATCGCCGATTTCCGGAAGCTCCACATTAAGCTCCTTAAGCTCGGCGGAATACTCCTTTTTAAGATATTCGAACATGAACTTCATGAACCGCGCCTCAACAGCCATAATATCCTCGAACGAGTCAATAAATCCCATTTCAAGGTCAAGCCCCTCAAACTCATTGATATGCCTTGAGGTGCTGTGCTTTTCGGCTCTGAACACCGGAGCGACGGTATAAACTTTTTTAAATACGCCGACCATCATCTGCTTATACATCTGAGGACTTTGGTTTAAAAGCGCCTTATCGCCGAAATAGTCGACCTCAAACATATCCGCTCCGCCTTCCGCTCCCGCGGAAACGATTTTCGGCGGGACAAACTCGGTAAAGCCTTCACCGTGCAGGAAAATTCTGAACGAATTGATTATACCGTCAACAATCTTTAATGCGGCGCGTTCGTGCGGATTTCTGAGGGATGCCGGTCTGTAATCAAGCTTTATGTCTACGTTGCAGTCAAGCTTTTTCTTGTTTATAACGACCGGAAGCTGCGCCGCGGGCTTTGAAAGCACATCTATAGACTCTATATGGATCTCAAATCCGAGAGCGCTGCGCTTATCCTCAACCAAGGTTCCCGAAAGCCGAACGCTGTCCTCTTCGCTGAACTCGCCCACCGGCTTGTCGCCGTCCTTTGGTTCATACACACACTGAACAAGATTTCTGCGCGTTCTGAGTACAAAAAACGCAAAAGATTTCATAGCGCGTATGCGGTGGATCATACCCTCAATTTCAACTTTGTCGCCGTTTTTGATCTCACCGTTTTCAAACTTTTCTATGATGTTTTCCACATCATACCGTCCGGTGTATCTCGTCAAATCCAGAATTTCCATAATCTCAACCTTTCTGCTTATAAAATATTCAATCAGCGTTTAAAACAGCCCCGGAATGTTCATGCCTCCGGTCAGGCTGCCCATTTGCGCCTCGCTGTCCTTTTCGGCTTTTCTCATAGCCTCGTTTACCGCAGCTATGATAAGGTCCTGAAGCATTTCTATATCGTCGGGGTCAACGACCTCTTCCTGTAAACTTATATCCTGAAGCTCCTTTTTGCCGTTCACGGTGGCGGATACCGCGCCTCCTCCCGCATCAGCGGTAAAGGTTTTGGTCTCCATTTCCTCCTGCATCTTAAGCATCTGCTCCTGCATTTTCTGCGCCTGCTTGATCATCTGGTTCATATTGCCCATGCCGCCCATTCCTCTGGGAAAACCCTTTGCCATTTGTCTACTCTCCTTTTATTTTAATTATATCTCCAAACTGTTCTTTTTTGTTTACAAGGTCCATGATAGAGCCGCCGCTTACATCCTTGCTGTCCTTGTCGCCGTAGGAGACCTTTGCGGTCAGGCTCTCGCCCGAAATATTGGAAAACAACTCTGATAAATACTGAAGTCCCTTAGGCGTTGCGATTATATTGTAAGCGTATTCGGTCGCGACCCGAACATTAACAACATTACCTTCCTTTACCGCGACGGAGTTGTGCATACACATAAACAGTTTTTTACTGCTCTGTTTCACGGCGCTCATAACTTCCTGCCACAGAGACCAGCTGCCGTCTTTAGCGGCTGCGCCCTGCTCAGCGGGCTGTTCGTGCTTTGGTTCGGATGCGGCGGAAGTTTGCCTTGCCTGATAATGGACCATAGTTTCTGCCGGAGGAACCGCGCCGCCGGTCCTGATTATATTTTCAAGCTTATCAAGTCTAGCGGCGAGAGCTTCGGCTTCACTGCTGTATTCTGGCTTGATCAGTTTGATAAGCGCGACTTCCGCGGCAATTTTTGGCGACGACATAACCCGCGCTCTGCCATGGTACTCGCTCATCATTGTTATTCCGTATATAAGCCTCTGCGGAGTATATAGCTTTGACTGTTCGGTATATTTTTCGATGATCTCAGGGGATTTTTCAAGCACGCCATCCGGTTCTCTGCATTCAATGCAAAGCAGCAGCGAGCGCAGATGATCTATAAAATCCTCAAAGAAAGTCAGCGGATCCTTGCCCGCATTCAGCAGAGCGTCAAGTTCCGCGATTGCAGCTGAGGCGTCGCCTTTTCCGACGTGTTCCGCGATTTTGAACAAAATGCTTTCATCAACGATACCGACAATTTCCGAAACATTCGCGCGGCGGAGTTCGCCGTCAAACGACGAGCATCTGTCAAGAATGCTCAGCGCGTCTCTCATAGAACCGTCGCCAAGCTCCGCGATAAGCTCAAGAGCGTCCTCGGTAGCGTTTATGTTCTCTGCTGCCGCAATTTTTTTGAGCCGAGCGGCAATATCATCGGTTCCGATACGCTTAAAATCATACCTCTGACACCTCGACAAAATCGTCTGCGGGATCTTATGAGGCTCGGTGGTCGCAAGTATAAACAGAGCGTGTTCGGGCGGCTCCTCAAGAGTTTTCAGGAGCGCGTTAAAC
>CANQKP010000172.1 GCA_947624495.1 uncultured Monoglobus sp.
AACCTTGTGTGCGAGAGAGATGTGACGAGCGACGCGTTCACGGTCGGCTCGATCATGATGCTGACAAACGGCACAAGTTCCGGCGCGGGCGGAGGAAACAAAAAGTCGGTTTCAAAGTTCAGTATGCTGAAATTGATCGAGACGGCGACAAATCCCAAGGTTGAGATAACCAATATAAAAGACAACGACAGGATAGACGTGGCAAATTCAACGGTTGAAGCCAGGATAACCGCGGACGGCGCGCCCGTTACCGAGGTTTGGGTATACTTTAACGATGCGCCTGTCGCTTCACTTAATACAAATATCACCGCTGAGGAAACAGTCAGCATACCTATCGCATTCAGCGAACCCACTGCCGGAAAATTGACGGTTTACGCATTTGACGATAATCTGTGCAGCGGTTCGGCAAGCGCGGAAGTTTCGGTATCGATGGACAGCGCGCCGTGGATCCTTGGAGATATAGGATATGTTGAGGGTCAGCCGCAGACCTACGCGCAGGTAACGCCCGATTATACATTCAAGCTGTACAGCGCGCCCGGCGGAAATATCGGCGGCACATCCGACAGGTTCGGATATATGTATCAGCAGTTCACCGGCAACAACAGAATGTATTACAGAAGCAGGCTCCAGTCCAGCAGCCAGTTCGGAGTTGTTTTCAGAAAGGATCTTGCACCGGACGGCGTTGAGTATTATTTCGGCGGCGACACGGACGAAAGCGGAAACATAACATATAAGCTGATGAAACGCACTTCCAAAGGGGCTGCGCTTGAACTGGTTGAAGATGTTACATCCAAAACAAGCTCCGGACAAAATTTGTATTTCATAGCCGAAAAAGCCGGAGATAAGATCAACATTTATCAGACGGAAAACGGCGCTACTGTTTATAACACAAAAACATTTGTAACAAGCGTTGACGCGCCCGAACTGGGCGGTACTTATCTCATGGGATACGCGGTCGCGGGCAGAAAAGCCGGTGATTTCGCGGATTCCGGATGGGTTGCCCTTGAAGCGTTCGATGATGCGGATACCAAGGCGCTTTGGAACCTTGACAACGGTCTTGACTGGAGATGGCAGATCCAGGATACGGCTCCGGCTCCCGCATGGGACGGCGACAATACCTTCGGAAACGCCACCGGCAAGATGAAGATCACTGCCGACAGCGATTATACGACCGAAGGCTACATAATTCGCGAGTATATACCTCAGGCGGATATGGTCACGACCGGCGAAGCGGATGTGTTAGTCAGCGGCGAAGGCGCGGGCATCAACCTTTACATGAACGTCGGCGCGGACAATAAAGCCTTTAAGGTGACATTCTCGGATGACAACAAGGTTTACTTCGGAGACACTGACACAGGATATGAGTATTCGCAGCAGTGGTACCATGTAAAGATCGCCTATAATTCTGTATTGGGCGGCGGCAGCGCGGAAATCACACTGACGGATGCAAACGGCACGGAATGCGCCGAGAGAAGCGTGCCTCTTGTGGACTTCCGCTCGTCAACAAACACCAAGAGGGTCAATATAACAAACGCAATGTTCATCGAGCCGTTTGCGAACACAACGGCGACGTATTATATCGACAACGTGAGCGTAGCCAATACTGACCCCGGCGTAAAGGTCGAGAGAGAAACTGCATGGTACACCTTTAAGGACGTTGAGGCGTTGAGCGGAGCTTTCACGGTGAACGGAACCACGCTGCCCGACGGCGGCGAGCCTACCGGAACACAGATGAGTGTGGCTTCCGGCGCCGGCTCTCTTGCAGCAAAGGGTTACGACGTGGCAAATGTTCATTTCGCGAAGAGAATTCGCCTTAACAAGAACAAGGCTGGCGCTCTGACCGTTCCGGTAAAGAATGGTTCATCTGTCTATGTATACTGTGCTTCGGCGAATTCAAGCGCCGAGCGCTCGATGTATATTAACGGCGCCGAGTATAAGGTCAAAGCGGGCGCCGCTTTGGAATATGACTATACGGGAGCCGACGGCACGATTGAAATTTATGCCGGAGACGGTATCGATGTGTACGGAGTAAAAACCGAGAAAGTAACCGTTATACCGAAAAATTAAGTCAATCAGGAAAGAAGGAATAATAATGAGCGTAAATTTTAAACGCATTGCTTCATTAATGATAATTATTGCCATGACCCTCGCTCTCGTCCCCGCCGCTTTTGCGGCGGAGGCGGGGCTTCCGGAAAACGACGCTGCCCCTATTGTTTCGCCGGAGCAGGCGAGGGCTGACGGAGTTGCGGCATTTCCCGGCGCCGAGGGCGGCGGAAAATACACAACCGGCGGCAGAGGCGGCGAGGTCTATCACGTCACCAACTTAAACGACGACGGTCCCGGTTCGCTGCGCGAGGGCGTCAGCAAGCCCAACCGCACAATCGTGTTTGACGTGGGCGGAACGATCCACTTAAAGTCCGACCTGAGGCTTGAGAACCCCAACATTACGATTGCGGGTCAGACCGCGCCCGGCGACGGAATTTGCCTCGGCGACTACAATCTGATGATCTACACCGACAACGTTATCGTGCGCTATATCCGCGTTCGCCCCGGCGACATTTCCCAGACCGAGAACGACGCGATTTTCGCGAGATATTATAAGGACATAATCATCGACCACTGCTCCACAAGCTGGTCGACCGACGAGACCATGTCGCTTTACGGCGTTGCCAACACCACTGTCCAGTGGTGCTACATCACCGAGAGTCTGACGCTGGCGCGCCACGCGAAGGGCCGCCACGGCTACGGCGGAATTTGGGGCGGCTACAATACGACCTATCATC
>CANQKP010000173.1 GCA_947624495.1 uncultured Monoglobus sp.
CTTGCGGACCTATCGGACCCTGCGGACCCGTAGGACCGGTTGGACCCTGAATACCTACCGGACCCTGAGGACCGGTGTCGCCTGCGGGACCCTGCGGACCCGTAGGACCCTGCGGACCGACCGGACCGCGCGGACCTTGAGGACCCGGAGGGCAGCTTGTGCAGTTTGAGCAGGTGTCGTTATCGTTTCCGCATCCGCAGTGTTTGCGTCCGCCCGGACCTCTGCCGCTGCCATTGAAGTCATTATCATAGTAACTGAATTTATCCATATTAATATCTCCTTTCTGAAAGGACTTCAATGTATAATATGTTAAGCGCAAAAATTTGACACAAAAAAACTGTTTTTTGAAAATTGACTATTGCAAATTGGATTGTGTTGTTATATAATAGAAAAAGAAAAATTTGCCCGCGCGGGCATTGCATAAATTGGAGGTATAATAATGGCAAAAGAAAAAGTAGTACTGGCGTATTCGGGCGGACTTGACACATCTATAATCATTCCGTGGCTCAAGGAGAATTATGACTATGACGTTATCGCGGTTTGCGGCGACGTTGGTCAGGGCAAGGAGACTGAGGGTCTTGAGGAGAGAGCTAAAAAGTCCGGCGCTCTTAAGCTTTATATTGAGGATTTGCGCGATGAGTACGTTGAGGACTTTATATTCCCCACTCTTAAGGCGGGAGCCGTTTATGAGGGCAAGTATCTGCTGGGTACATCCCATGCCCGCCCGATCATCGCAAGACGGCTTGTTGAGATAGCGAAGAAGGAAGGGGCTGTGGCGATCTGCCACGGCGCTACCGGCAAGGGAAATGACCAGGTCCGCTTTGAACTGACTATCAAGGCGCTCGCGCCCGAACTCAAGATCATTGCGCCTTGGAGAATTTGGGACATTAAGTCGAGAGAGGACGCGGTGGACTATGCCGAGGCTCACAATATTGAGATCCCCGTTACCAAGAAGGACCTCTATTCAAGAGACAGAAATATCTGGCATATCAGCCATGAGGGCATGGATCTTGAGGATCCCGCCAACGAGCCGCAGCTTGACAGTTTGCTGAAGCTCGGCGTTTCGCCCGAAAAGGCGCCCGACAAGCCTACCTATATCACAATAGGATTTGAGAAGGGTGTTCCCGTGTCTTTAGACGGTAAGAAGATGAAGGCGCGTGAGCTGGTTGAAAAACTTAACGAGCTGGGCGGCAGGAACGGTATCGGCATCGCTGATATCGTTGAGGACAGATTGGTCGGCATGAAGTCGAGAGGCGTTTACGAGACTCCCGGCGGCACAATTCTGTACACCGCCATTCAGGAGCTTGAGTATCTCTGCCTTGACCGCGACACTCAGGCGTTCAAGCGTCAGGCGGCGATCAAGTTTGCGGAGCTTGTTTACGACGGCAAGTGGTACACGCCCCTGCGCGAGGCTCTGTCCGCAATGGTCGACAGTATGGAGGAGACGGTTACCGGCGAGGTTCGTCTGAAGCTCTACAAGGGTTCGGCAACGCCCGCGGGCGCAAAGTCGCCTTACTCACTCTATAATGAGGACATCGCAAGCTTCGGCGACAGCCATGAGCTTTACAGCCACAAGGACAGCGAGGGCTTCATTAATCTGTTTGGTCTGCCGCTTAAGGTCAGAGCGCTGATGAAGAAAAAGGGAGACAAATAATGGCGAAATTATGGGGAGGACGCTTTTCCAAATCCACCGACGCGCTGGTCGACGATTTCAATTCGTCGATCAGGTTTGACTCGCGTATGTATGCACAAGATATTCGGGGCAGTCAGGCGCACGCCGAGATGCTTGGCAGGCAGGGGATAATAAGCAGGGCGGACTCCGAGCTTATAGTAAAAACTCTCGGTGAGATCAAGCGTGATATTGACGACGGAGAAGTTGAGTTCACAATTGACGCCGAGGATATACACATGAATATCGAAACGATCCTGATCGACCGCATAGGCGACGTTGGCAAACGGCTCCATACGGGGCGCAGCCGAAACGATCAGGTGGCGGTCGACACCCGAATGTATGTTCGGGATGAGATCGACGAGATAAAGAAGGACGTGGAAGCTCTTAAGTCAACTCTGCTTGATTTGGCGGAGGAGCATCTCGAAACAATAATGCCGGGCTATACCCACCTGCAAAAGGCGCAGCCGGTCACACTGGCGCATCATTTGATGGCGTATTATGAAATGTTCAGGCGGGACAGCTCAAGGCTTGACGATTGCAGAAAGCGGCTTAATGTTATGCCGCTGGGCAGCGGCGCTCTCGCCGGGACCACATACCCGCTTGACCGCGAGTTTGTGGCGGACAGACTTGGTTTTGACAGCGTCAGCATGAACAGCCTTGATGGTGTGTCCGACAGGGATTTTGCTATCGAGCTGGCGTTTGACCTTTCGGTTATCATGACCCACCTTAGCCGGTTTTCGGAGGAGATCATTCTCTGGAGTTCCAACGAGTTCGGGTTTATTGATTTGGACGACGCTTACAGCACCGGCTCCAGCATAATGCCGCAAAAAAAGAATCCGGACGTTGCCGAGCTTGCCAGAGGCAAGACCGGCAGGGTGTACGGCGATCTTATGGGTCTGCTGACAGTGATGAAGGGACTGCCGCTTGCGTACAACAAGGATATGCAGGAGGATAAGGAGCAGCTTTTTGACGCAATCGACACTGTTAAGATGTGTCTGCCGGTGTTTGAGCGGATGATCGCCACCATGACGGTGCGACGGGATCGTATGCTTGCGGGTGCCAAAGGCGGTTTTACGAACGCGACCGATGTGGCGGATTAAAACCGCCTTT
>CANQKP010000174.1 GCA_947624495.1 uncultured Monoglobus sp.
GTGAAAATGAGAAAAGTAAGAATAGGAATAATATGTCCGTCAGAGATAGCGTACCGCAGATTTATGCCCTCGATATCCCAATGTGATGAAGCGGAATATATTGGTGTTGCGTATGCCTCGGCGGATGAATGGTTCGGGGATAAGCCTGCTGACATTAAGATTATTGAAAAGGAAGTCGAAAAAGCAGAGTCGTTTAAAACAGAGTACGGCGGAAAGATATTTTCAAGCTATAGTGAGCTTATAAAATCGGACGAAGTTGACGCTGTATATCTGCCGCTGCCTCCGGCGCTGCACTTTAAGTGGGCGAAGCTCGCATTGGAGAATGGGAAGCATATATTCCTTGAAAAGCCGTCAACCACCACGGCAAGTGACACAAAAGAGTTGATAAGCTTAGCTAAGAAGAATGATCTTGCCGTGCATGAAAACTATATGTTCGCGTTCCATGATCAGCTTAATGAAATAGAGAAAATAATAAAAAGCGGGAAGCTTGGCGATGTACGGCTGTATAGAATAGCGTTCGGATTTCCGCAACGGGCAAAGAATGACTTTAGATATAACAAAACCCTTGGCGGCGGAGCGCTTTTGGACTGCGGAGGCTATACGTTAAAGCTTGCGACAATGCTTTTGGGAGAAAGTGCCGAGATAAAATATTCACAGCTAAACTCAACGGATGGATTTGAAGTTGACATATACGGAAGCGCAGCGCTGGTAAATGACAGCGGAGTTACTGCGCAGGTTAGCTTTGGCATGGACAACAGCTATAAGTGCGATCTTGAGGTATGGGGAAGCAAAGGATGCCTAACGACCGGAAGAATTTTGACCGCGCCTGCCGGTTTTGAGCCTGCAGCCGAGCTAAAAACCGCGGACGGAACAGAAACGATAACACTGCCCGCTGACGATACATTTAAAAAGTCAATAATCCACTTTTGCAAATGCGTAAGTGACAACGAAGTGAGAATCGCTAACTATAAAACGATAATCAAACAGGCGGAACTTGTTGATAAAGTGAAAGGAGAGATTTGAGTTGGAAATAAAAGAGCTAAGTATTCCGGGCGTGTTTTTGATAATTCCTGATGTTTTTAAAGATTACAGGGGTTACTATATGGAATCATATTCAAAAAGAACAATGTCAAAATACGGAATAGATACGGAATTTGTTCAGGACAACCATCTGCTGTCTTTGAAAAAATATACGATAAGAGGCATACACTTTCAGAATGCACCAAAAGCGCAGGCAAAACTTCTTCGCTGCACGAAAGGACGGATTTTGGACATAGCAGTTGATTTGCGCAAAAATTCACCTACATATAAGAAATATGTCTCTGTTGAGCTTGATAATGAAAAGAAGCAGCAGATATTTATACCAAAAGGTTTTGGACACGTATGTATGTCGCTGGTTGATGATACAGAGGTACAGTATAAGGTTGATGAGCTGTATTATCCGGAGTACGACAGAGCGATTGCATGGAATGATCCGGAGATAGCAATTGACTGGGGCGGAATTGAACCAATAGTATCCGAAAAGGATAAAAACGCGCCGTTTTTAAGAGACAGCGATGTGAATTTTTAACGGAGGATAAATATGAAAAAGGCAATAGTAACCGGAGCCGGCGGGTTTATTGGCGGAGCGCTGACAAAAAAGCTTCTTGATAATAAATGTGAGGTCTATGGAATAGATGTTTCAGAAGCAAACTTAAGTATATTCGCAGATTATGAAAACTTTATTCCGGTGGCGGCGGATTTTACAAAATATAACCGGCTTAGTGAGATAATAAAAGACAATGATATAGATGTGTTCTATCACTTTGCGTGGCAAGGGGTATTTGGCTCGGCGTTTAAAGATTATGAGCTTCAGCTCAACAATGCGAAGTATGCCTGTGTGGCGATAGATCAAGCAATAAAGATTGGATGCAAAAAATTTGTATTTGCAGGTACATATAACGAGTTTGAAATTAAGAACTTTTTGAACTCGGAAGAGTTTGAACCAAGATACACGTGTATATATTCCGGCGCAAAGACGGTGGCGGAAATAATATGCAAAACATTGGCGTTTAATAACGGAATAGAATACAGTGCGGGACTTGTGGCAATGGCGTACGGTGAGCGCAACAGATCAATGATGCTGCCAAACGTAGTTATAAGCCAGCTTCTAAGAAATGAAACACCAAAGCTTATCAAAGGCGACAATTTATATGATCTAATATACATAGATGACATTGCCGAAGCGTTTTATGCTATAGGAAAGAGCGGAAAGAACTTAAAAAGCTATTACGTGGGACATAGGGATCTAAAGACCTTCCGTGAGATAATAACTGAGCTTGGTAAAATAGTAAATCCGAATATAGAGCTTAAATTCGGAGAATACAAAGATACAGACAATAAGGATTACGGTTTAATTGATCTCGATGCACTGTATAATGACACGGGCTTTGAATGCAAAGCAGACTTTGAGGAGAGTATAAAAAGAACAGCCGAATGGCTGAAGAATGAGGGAATATAAATGGGAAAGATAATAGTAGTAGGAACGGGGTTTTCGGGGAGCATACTTGCGCGAAAGATAGCGGAAGAATTAAACAGAGAAGTAACTGTTGTAGAAAAAAGAACGCATATAGGCGGAAATATGTATGATGAATATGACGAGAACGGAATACTTATACAAAAGTATGGACCGCACTTTCTGAACACCAATAAATACTTTATCATTAAGTTTCTTAAACAGTATGGGGAACTTTTTCCGCATTGTACAAAGCTTTTAAGTTATCTTGATAAACAGTATATCAG
>CANQKP010000175.1 GCA_947624495.1 uncultured Monoglobus sp.
CTTTGTCGCGGCGGCGACCGTCATACCTCAGGCGGGCAGCACAATTCTTGCCACAGTCAGGGACCTTGACAAGGAAAACTTCCTGCCTCTTGCAAAGCGGTTCTCGGATATGGGCTGCCACTTTATCGCGACCGGCGGCACGGCTGAGTTCCTCAAAAATAACGGCATTAAGGTAAGATTTGCCAAAAAAATCGGCGAGGGCGTGCCAAATGTGCTTGATGTTATCCGCAGCGGCGTGTGCGACCTTATCATCGACATACCCAAGAAAGGCAACGACAAGGGAAGCGACGGATTTAAAATCAGGCGCTGCGCGTCAGAATGTTCGATTACGCTGATGACGTCTCTTGACACTGTCGGCGCGCTTGTCAGTGTAATGGAGAAGGGTCTGACCCCCGCGGACACCGAAGTGTTTTCGGTAAAAGAAATTAAATAAATAAAACGATCCCGCGGGTCTCCCCGCGGGATCATAATATGTAGAAAAACTTCGTTTTTCAAAATTTAAATAGCCCAAGCCCGGTTCCGCCCGCCACACCCGGGCGGGTTCGCTCTACCCTTCGGGTGGAACGAATAAGGGGACTTCGTCCCCTAAAACCCCTGAAAATACACAGTTGGTGCGAGCTAAAAATAGCCTCTTTGCCGTCCGGGCGTGGCATGACGGAACCGGGTCCGGCGATTATATCAGAGCTATTTTTAGCTCGCAGCTTAATTATAGTTATATTAAAAACACTTTTTCTACAGATTGCGATCCCGCGGGATTGTTTTACTCGTCATCTTTTATTGTTTTAATGCCGAACATCAGCTTAAGTATCCCCCTTATTGCCTTTGGCGGTCTGATAACTACGATTTGCATTATGTATCCTCCCTTTCATAAAATAAATATATTTTATTTCATAATAAACCATACTCCCGCGGCGATGAGCGCCAGCCCGAATATAACGATAAGCATATAGGCGGGAATTATGTTTGCGAGAAAAACACCCGCGCCCAGAGCCACAAGCACCGGACCGAGTATTTTCACGCAGTCCTTTTTGTTGCGTTTTGGCTTTTTGCATTTTCCGAGCATCTTAAGCACCTGCCTTTTTTTCCGCGCTTACTGTAATATATTCAAATTTGCGGCATTTGTTACAGAATTAGTAATCATAATCGGGGGTTTATCCGCATATCATCTAACAAATGATTTATACCGGTGTACCAAAGTTTTAAGGAGGAACCAAAAATGCGAGATAATTTGTATAACGACATAGCGCTCAGGACCCAAGGGGACATCTATATAGGAGTAGTGGGTCCGGTGAGAACGGGAAAGTCAACCTTTATAAAGCGGTTCATGGATCTGCTTGTGCTGCCCAATATCGGAAACGACTATAAGCGCGAGCGCGCGATGGACGAACTTCCTCAGTCCGCGGCGGGTAAGATGATAATGACCACCGAACCCAAGTTCATACCAAACGAGGCGGCGCAGATCACCGTGGGCAACCATGCAAATCTCAAGGTAAGAATGATCGACTGCGTGGGATATATCGTACCCGGCGCTTTGGGGCATATCGAAAACGAGATGCCGCGCATGGTTATGACTCCGTGGTCCCAAAGCCCGATGGAGTTTGAGCAGGCGGCGGAGATCGGCACACGCAAGGTGATATCCGAGCATTCAACCGTGGGTGTGGTCGTAACCACCGACGGCAGCATAACCGAAATTCCGAGACCCGACTACGAAAAAGCGGAAGAGCGTGTCGTGAACGAACTGTCCGCGCTTAAAAAGCCATTCGTTATCCTGCTTAACACCACCGACCCAAGCTCCGCGGCAGCCAAGAACCTTGCCGCCGAGATGAAGAAGAAGTACTGCGCTACGGTCATACCGGTGAACTGCTCTGAAATGAGCGTTGACGATATAAACGACATTATGGAAAAAATTCTTTACGAGTTCCCGCTTATGGAGCTTTCGGTATCGGTTCCCGCTTGGCTCAACTCGGTTGAGGACGGCAACATCGCCGAGGAAATTTACAGCATAATTGAGAACGCCGATAAGATCTCGGATGTGGAAAGTCTGCCGGAGCAGCTTGCCGAAAAGTGCGGATTTATCCAAAGCGCGGCTGTTGCGGAGGTCAATCCGGGCTACGGTGAGGCGAGGATCGAGATAACAGCGCCCGACAGCCTGTTTTATAAAACGCTCAACGAGAGGTCCGGACTCAATATAAACGACCGTCAGGCGCTGCTTAAGGAGCTTGAGGAGCTTGCTGCAATGCGCAAGCGGTATGAGAAGGTCGCATTTGCTCTCGGTGAGGTCGAATCAAAGGGCTACGGAATAGTTTACCCGTCAATAGACGAGCTGACCCTTGAGGAGCCGGAGATAATCAAGCAGGGCAGCCGGTTCGGAGTGCGGCTGAAAGCCGGCGCCACATCTATTCATATGATCAAGGCGGACATAAAGACAGAGGTCTTAAAATACAAAATGACGCTGGGCATAAAATCCGCTAAAAAGTTTCAGAATTTCGATGTTGAATATGCATTTGCTTTATGAATAAACGAGAACAGCTGAAATATAAATGGCTAAATTATCTCCCGCTCTTTTGAGACGGGAGATTTTATATATATTCTAATTCAAAAGGAGAATAAAGATGAACATGGTTCACTTTGACTATTACTACGGCAATGAGGCCGAGCAATTTGTGTTTTACCGCATACCTAAGATTTTAGTCACATCGCC
>CANQKP010000176.1 GCA_947624495.1 uncultured Monoglobus sp.
TGTGTGAACGGGTGGTGCTT
Organism: uncultured Monoglobus sp.; assembly: GCA_947624495.1. GTDB lineage: Bacteria > Bacillota > Clostridia > Monoglobales > Monoglobaceae > Monoglobus. Next base: position 21 of record CANQKP010000176.1, read on the forward strand.
GGCCACATATCTGTCCTCTTCCTCGGAATATTCAAAAAGCGGAAAATCGGTTACCCAAAGGAAGTTCAGCTTGCTTTTGTCGATCAGGTCAAAGCGGCGTGCTACTTCAAGGCGGAGGTTACCGAGTGCATCATACACTATGTCGTTTCTGTCCGCCACGATCAATATTCCGTCTCCCGGCTCGGCTCCGGCTCTGTTTATTATCGCTCGAACCTCGTCATCCGACAAAAATTTGGTTATCTGTGACCGCAGATTTCCGTCCTCTACCACGATCCATGCCATACCCTTTGCACGGTAAGTCTTTACATATTCAACAAGGCTGTCAAGGGTCTTGCGGGTCAGCTTTGAGCCGAGACCCTTGGCGTTGATGCAGCGCACGCTGCCTCCGTTTTCAATCGCACCGGAGAAAACCTTAAAACCGCAGTCCTTTACTATATCCGAAAGGTCGCAAAGCTCCATGCCAAATCTGGTATCGGGCTTGTCTGAGCCAAATCTGTCCATAGCCTCGCTGTACGGCATTCTGAGGAACGGAGTCTGAACGTCAACTCCTATGGCTTCTTTAAACGCCTTTTTCAAAAATCCCTCGTTTACATTGATTATATCATCTATATCCACAAAAGACAGCTCCATGTCAAGCTGCGTGAATTCCGGCTGACGGTCGGCGCGCAGATCCTCGTCACGGAAGCAGCGCACGACCTGAAAATACCGGTCATATCCCGCGAGCATCAAAAGCTGCTTATATTGCTGGGGCGACTGGGGCAGAGCATAAAACTTGCCCTGCTGTACGCGGCTGGGGACAAGATAGTCTCTCGCGCCCTCAGGTGTGCTTTTGGTGAGCATGGGAGTCTCTATTTCTAAAAAACCGTTGTCGTTAAAATAGTCACGCGCTATTTTTGCAACCTTGTGGCGGAGCATCAGATTGCGCTGCATATCAGGGCGTCTTAAGTCAAGATACCTGTATTTTAGTCGCAGGGCGTCGTTGGTGTCAATGTCCTCTTCAATATAGAACGGCGGAGTTTCGGATGCGTTAAGAATTCGCAGCTCGGCAACGAACACCTCGATCTCGCCGGTCGCCATATCTTTGTTGATGTTTTCGGGAGTTCTCTTGATGACCTTGCCGCGGACTGCAATTACATACTCGCTTTTTAAACGCTCCGACTTTTCAAAAACATCCTTTTTTGTCTCATCATTAAATGCCAGCTGGACAATGCCGGTTCTGTCGCGCAAAGTCACAAAGTTTACTCCTCCGAGACGTCTGTTTTTAGCGACCCAGCCGGTCAGCGTGACCTCGCGGTTTTCGTCAGCGGCTGTAAGCGTTCCGCACATATCGGTGCGCTTCATGCCGTCTAAGTTCTCAAATTCCATTTTCCGTTCTCTCCTTAAATTATAATATCGTATATTTTATCCGGCTCCAGCTCGCACTTTACCGTCTCGCCGGTGCTCATGTTCTTTATATCGCCGCTTCCCGCGCCGATCTCGTCGTCGCCAAGAACCAGACTGAATTTTGCGCCGATCTTGTTGGCGTATTTCATCTGCGCCTTGACGCTTCTTGAACAAAGGTCGCGTTCCGCGTGGATACCGCGGTTCCGCAGCGCGTATATAAGCTTCTGCGCTTCGGTCTGAGCCTTGTCTCCGATAGCGGCAATGAAGATATCCGGAGTCTCGGTTTTGCCAAGCTCAATGCCCTGATTTTTGAGTATCATCATTATGCGCTCAATACCGAGGGCGAAGCCTATGCCCGGAGTGGGTTTTCCGCCAAGCTCCTCGACCAAACCGTTATAGCGTCCGCCGCCGCATACCGCGGACTGCGCTCCGAGATCGGCTGAAGTGATCTCAAATACCGTTTTTGTATAGTAATCCAATCCGCGCACAATATCGGGGTCCACCGTGTACTCAATTCCGAGTGCGTCAAGATAACTCATAAGCTTTTCAAAATGCTCGCGGCAGTCGCCGCACAAATGGTCAAGCATTTTCGGGGCGCCCTGAGCAATTTCTTGGCATACCGGAGACTTGCAGTCGAGTATGCGCATTGGGTTCTTTTGCAGCCTTCCGCGGCAGGTGCCGCAAAGCTCATCCTCACGGGATGAAAAATAGTTTTTCAGCTTCTCGTTGTAATCCGGTTTGCATTTTTCGCAGCCGATGCTGTTTATGTTAAGCTTAAGTCCTTTGACGCCAAGACTTTGCAGAAAGTCAAGAGCCAGTGTTATGACCTCGCAGTCCGCCGCGGGATCCTCGGCGCCGTAGCACTCGATCCCGAACTGGTGAAACTCCCTTAAGCGTCCGGACTGCGGTTTTTCGTATCTGTAACACGAGATCATGTAGTAAAGCTTTGTGGGCTGCGGATCGGCATAGAGTGAGTTTTCAATATAGCTCCTTGCCAATGAAGCCGTACCCTCAGGACGCAGGGTTATGCTTCTGCCGCCCTTATCCTCAAAGGTGTACATTTCCTTTTGCACCACGTCGGTCGTGTCACCCACACCCCTGCTGAACAGCGTGGTGTCTTCAAACACCGGAGTGCGGATCTCCTTGTAGCCGTACTTCCTGCAAACCTCGTGAGCCGCCTGCTCGATCAGACGCCAGACTTCTGACTCGCCCGGAAGAATGTCCTCGGTGCCTCTGGGT
>CANQKP010000177.1 GCA_947624495.1 uncultured Monoglobus sp.
CACGAACATTGTGGGCGTCTCTCCGTTTATTATTCCGGAGTTATACAGATCCATAATATAGCTGTATGCCCAGTGATCCGCCGGTACGTCCTCAAATATAGTCGTGGTTACGGGATTTGAGGTTATTGTCGTATCAGGTGCGTTTGTCGCATTCGGATCAGGCGTTGCATTCGGGTCAGCAGTCGGTGCGGGCGATGCCGTCGCAGTCGATGTTCCGGTTGAAAATCCGGAATTCGCCGGTACGCCGCCTCCGCCTACATTGTAACTCGGTCTTAATGTCGGAGTGGGTTCGGGCGTCGCATCGGGTCCCGGCGTCTCCTCCGGAACATTGCTTACCGATACCTTTACGGAATAGGTGTTGCCCTGACCGTCCTCAATCACTATTATGTTATCGCCTGCCGGCAGACTCTTAAGGAAGTCGTCCTTAAATGTTATCCTGCCGTTTTCAACAGTGTAACTGTCAGCCGGAACTACTTTTCCGCCGACCGTTACCTGCTTAACCTCTTTTACAGTTTCGGGAAGCTCTACCTCTATATCCTTCGGTGTGCTGCCGTCAAATGTCTGATCCTTAAGAGGCTGCGGCGTTGCTGTGGGTTCGGGTGTAGCCGTGGGTTCAGGCTCCGCTGTCGGAGCGGCTGTAACCTCAGGCGTTGCCGTGGGTTCGGGTGTGGCAACAGTTGACTCTTCGCATACAACTTTTACAGTCACATCCTGCGCAGGCATTACGAATGTATTGTCCTTTACGGGAATATCACTGTTATCCGCGCCTGTTACTGTTATTGATGTCTGCGATTTTCCTTCTTCTGGCGTTACGTTTACCGTTACCGTTGAACCCTCGGTTACTCTATAAACATCCTTGACAGCCGGTGCATCGGTCGGAGCCGTAGTCGGTTCTGCCGTAGGCTCTGCCGTGGGTTCTTCCGTCGGTTCAGCAGTCGGTTCGGGTGTCGGCTCGGAAGCGCTGTCCGGAATAAATTCCGCTGTGTTAATAGCGATCCTTGTGCCGTCTACATATGCGTAATAATCATAACCCGGCTCTACCTCAAATTCGCTGTCGTAGAAGTTCTGGGTTCCGTCTCCGGGTACATCTACAATAAGCTCTCCTGTCATCTCGTCCTCAGCACATTTAAGGACTCTGTATGAACCGTACTTTATTCCGTAGAACCATATTATAAGTTTTACTTCACCCTTCTGTGCCGCCGTAAACTTAAATGCCGAACCATATGTCGGAGCGGTATTTTCATCCAATACTGAAACATTGTTTCCGCCCTGAACTCCGTTGATCGGGTCAAGGTCCGGAGCCGCATCCGTGTTTATATTATATGTGTCGGATACAAAGCTCATTGTAAGGTCGCCTATCTGTACCGGTTCGGGATCGGTCAGACTGTTATATTCATCGATATGTTCGATTGCGACCCACTTTGCGGATTGCGCCACAGCCTCAGCCGTATCATATGTTACGTCCGCGGCATTATCCGCTTCGGCTGTGTTAACCTCGCCCTTTTCAACACCGTCTCCCGAAAGTTCAGCTGTTCCGCCGGTTACATCAAGAGTTGCATTATATACATCTTTGCCCGGTTCAGGCGTTGCTGTCTCATCGGGTCCGGGTGTTGCTGTCTCGCTCGTATCCGGAGTCGCTGTGGGAAGATCCGGAGCCAGCGTCGGCTCTGCTGTCGGTTCAGGTGTAGCCGTAGCCGGAGCCGCTGTAGGCAGATCCTCATCGGAAATACCGGTGTAAGGCGTTGAGGGAGCGTCCGGATTTGGAGCCGCTATATCAGCTGCTGTCATAGCCGCCTTGTTGGTATTATCGGGTATGATCTGGCTCTCGCCCTTCAGGGGCTGGGTCAGAATATAGCAGAATACAAGCGTCTTGGCAGCCTTCGCTCTTGTTACCTCGGTCTTTGGCTGAAGATGATTGTTGTTATGCTCTTCATCACCGTTTGTGAGAACGCCGCGCGACGCGCCTTCCTCAACTCTCATCAAACCTAAATTATACGCTTCCTTAACTTTCATGTAAAGAGATGTTTCGATCTGATCCGTATCGGGCAGTTTGCCCCATCCGATAAGCGGAATATATGGTGTTCCGGTATAATCAATATTCGGGTCGTAATTCGGATCGTCAGGGGACGGAACGGTGCCGTTCTGGTTCATGTACGGAACCTTGTTCCATGAGCCGTCCTCATTCTTACCGTACGCCGCGAGATACGCGTCATACAGGATCGCGCCCATCGCCTCGCGCGTTAAAGCCGCATCGGATGCGATCAATGTCTGATCAACAACATCGGGTTCTTTTTCGAATGTCGCGGATACCGTCGTATTTTCGGTCACGGTTATGATATGCTCCTTGGTAGTCGCAGCCTGTTTTCCGTTTATAAGAATTGAACCGAATACATAACCGCTGTCTGCGCTTGCAACAATTCTTATCTGATCGCCCGAATTCGCAGCGAGAGATGTGTCGCTCTGAGGATACTCTGCCTCATACATTACTCCGAAAAGCTGAGCCGTGCCGCCTCTGCCATAGAGCTGATACGTTTTGCCCGCTTCAACATTAAAGTGAACCGTTCCTACCAGCCATGACTG
>CANQKP010000178.1 GCA_947624495.1 uncultured Monoglobus sp.
AGAAGGCGAAATGCGCGGCATAGATGCAATGATAGCAAATCTAAGAAATATGGGTGTAAGTGAAGATATATTGCGCAGCGCTGCAAATATGTCACAATCACAGTCTTCCTGATCCATATTCGCTAATTAAACCGCTCGCTTGCCTCCCCTTCCTTGAAAAGGAGGGGGAGGTGTCAGGCGAAGCCTGACGGAAGGGGTAGTATTTAGTCTTTGCACCCCCTCAGTCACCTTCGGTGACAGCTCCCCCTCATAAATGAAGGGGAGCCTTTTATTTACCTCCAACGCAGCGTTTAGCGATTAGCAAATAGGGGAACTACGCGGTCGTCGCAATCCGCCTTTCTGCTCGCTTCCTCGCAAGTTTCGGAAGCTTCGCCTTATTGGCGGTTGTTCCTCTTTCCCGCAAAGGCGCTCCGCACCTTTGCGGGAGCACTTTTTGCTGCAAAAACCACGAAAAAGCGGGGTTTGGGGCTGCAAGCCCCAATCGGTTTCCCCGAAGGGGAAATTGACGGCGCGCGGGTCCGGCGCTCACAAAATTTAACTTTAATATTGAAAATGCCCAAAATATGTGATATAATTAAATCGATATACTATACGAAACGCAAAATTCGAGCGAGGATGTCAAAATGAAAAATAAAATTATATATTTTATAACGCTCATTGCGCTGCTGGCGTCGGCTTTGGTTCCGGCATACGCGGAACAGGAGGAAAGCGTCCGCAAGGAATATAAAGAAATTTCCCATACCATGAGTGTTGAACAGCGTGAAAACATAAGCAGGTATCTGTGCCGTTTCGGGGCGTGCTACACGACCGATTTTGAGAGCGACAACGGCGGCAAGATAGTGTTTAATACAAGCGACTGGACCGATAAGATGTCTGAAATAATCTGGTGGCAGTTCCTGGCGTACAGCAAGACCGACCGCCAAAACCCAAACGCGCCTATTTATGACAATTTGAAGCTTGTTACGCCCGAAACTTTGCGCCGCTGCGTGAAAAACACGTTTGATGTTGACACCACGCCGAAAGCGGTTCTAAGCGTTGCGGATGAATATTATATCGACCATACCGACGGCAACTACCACCCGCCTCAGCAGGACCCGAGCGGGACCATGTGGACGCGCTCGCCGGAAAGCTGCAAGATACAGTATTTTGCGGAAATGGATGACGGCACCTTCATTGTTCACTATATTCCCGAATACCTCGAATCCGCGACCGGTATGCACAACGGCTCGCTGTACTATGCTAAGCTTAAACGCGGCGGGACCGACAGCGGATATGTTGCGATTGAACTTGGTACGGTGTCGGCTCTGGATGACGATTTGATAAAAATGGGCTTTTTGGAGGACGCAAAGTCGGGTTCCGAGATCATGTCCAATATAGAGATAGACTATAAAAAGACAGATAATTTTACAACAATTGAGGAGTATGAAAAATACCTTGAGGAAATTTTAAATTCAACCGGAGGCAACTCACCAAACGGACCGGCGGTCAACGATATCTCGGCATACATCAGCGCTGCCTGCCTGCGCAACTCCAAGACGGAGCTTGCGGCTGAAAACAACACGGTGACGATCACCGCCGAAACCATCCGTGACGCTGCCGGAGCAGCGGTCAGAACAAGCGACACCCTGTGGAAGCTCGCCGATGAGCACGGGGTCAGACCCAACAAGGCAATTGTGATACCTATACAGCTTATTGTTACCGATCTTGACGAGTCGTCAGCTCCGAAGATAGTGTTTGACAGCGGTCTGAGGGATGACGATATGGGAATATCCAACATGAGAGTGCTGATAGGCGACAACAGCCACAGCATTATTATGGACAAGCCGACCTGCAACCTGATAATCGAGCATTACGGCACATTTACGGTCGAAATGGGCGCCGCTATGGGCGGCGGCTATATAGTCGGATTTTACGATAAGCAGGGCGAAGCCATTGAGGAGCTGCCGACAAAGGTCAACTTTTCAATACCTGCCGAGAACGAGTATGACAGCGTGTATTACACCAGCGACGGCAGAGATTTTAACATCGGCGGAATATTTGACGCTATTAACAGGGCAATCGAGTTTAAGACTAACTCGCCCGGACTCTATAAGACCAAGAATAACGAGCCGAACATTTCCGATATAGATAATATAGACCCAAATAAGCAGGAACACATTAAGCAGCTTGTCTCAAAGGATTACTTTTCGGTCATAGGAACACGGTTCAGACCGGACGACCAGTACAGCAACTATGACGCCGCACGCGCTATTTCCGGAATGTTGTTTACGGTGGACACCAACGCGAGAGCGGACTATAACGATGTGGACGAGTCCGACCCGCAGGCTGTTTACGTCGCGTCGATCGAGGAGGCGGGAATAAAGCTTTACACCGACCAGGGCGGACTGCGGTTTAACGGCAATTCCGCTGTGGGGCTTGAGGACAGCTTTGTGTTAAGCCTCGCGCTGCTGGTGGATTACAAGGGGTACTATTACCCGGATCTGGGAGGCGACAGCGACCGTCCCTACGCCAGTGTGTACCTGAGTTACCCTGATGTGCAGTATATGAAAGACAGCTCC
>CANQKP010000179.1 GCA_947624495.1 uncultured Monoglobus sp.
GTATAACCAAAAGGGCGAGAGTACGAGAAGCGCTGTCACGGTACTTGAAATGAAATAATAATCAGATTTCTTCCCAATTAATTCGGGCGGGGCAAAGGCTCCGCCCGCACTTTTTGGCGCATTATGTCTTATTAATTTTTTGTGAATATTTTCTAATCTCAATTGACTGTTTTACGAAAAGAAGGTATAATTTTAATAGTCATTATTAAATAGAAGGAGGAATATTTATGAAACGAATATCGAATATTTCGTCCGAAGTTATCGAACTCGCGGCAAAATGCGTTGGCAACAGCAAAATCGACCCTGCGCTATATCCCAAATATGAAGTTAAACGCGGTCTCAGAGATATAAACGGAAAGGGAGTCCTTACCGGACTTACTGAAATTTCGGAAATTATTTCAAGCAAAACTGTAGACGGCAAATCGGTGCCTGCGGACGGAGAGCTGTACTACAGGGGCTACAACATAATCGATATTGTAAAGGGTACGCAGGGGCGGCGGTTCGGATTTGAGGAGACAACCTATCTGCTGCTGTTCGGCGAGCTTCCGAACGAGGACGAGCTGAACAAGTTCCACAAGCTGCTGTCGGAGTACCGCAGTCTGCCCACCAGCTTTGTAAGAGACATTATATTAAAAGCGCCCAGCAGCGATATGATGAATACTTTGCAGCGCAGTGTGCTGACGCTGTTTGCCTATGACAGCAAGGCGAACGACACCTCGATACCCAACGTGCTGCGCCAATGCCTGCAGCTTATCGCCTTGTTCCCGATAATATCGGTTTACGGCTACCATGCCTATAACCACTACTTTGGCGGAAACAGCCTGTTCATTCATCAGCCGGTCTCCACCTACTCCACCGCGGAGAATATTCTTCATTGTCTGCGTCCGGACGGGAAGTTCACCGGCATTGAAGCGAAAATTCTCGATATTGCGCTTATTCTTCACGCGGAGCATGGCGGAGGCAACAACTCGACATTCACCGACCATGTTGTGACCAGTTCCGGAACAGATACATACTCTGTCATAGCCGCAGCGCTCGGCTCGCTCAAGGGTCCCAAGCACGGCGGCGCTAACATTAAGGTGGTGGATATGTTCGAAAATCTGAAGGAAAACATTTCCGACTGGTCGGATGAGGACGAGATCAAGAGCTATCTTGCAAAAATGCTCGACGGCGAAGTATTCGACAAGTCCGGACTTATATACGGTATGGGTCACGCGGTTTACTCCATATCCGATCCGAGAGCAATTGTTTTCAGTTCGTTCGTGGAGAGGCTGTCACGGGAAAAAAACAGAAGCGACGAATATAAGCTATACTCTATGGTTGAGCGGCTCGCGCCGGTCGTTATAGCCGAAAAGCGAAAAATCTACAAGGGAGTCAGTGCGAATGTGGATTTCTACAGCGGATTTGTGTACAATATGCTGGATCTGCCGTCGGAGCTTTTCACACCGCTTTTCGCTATCGCAAGAATTGCGGGCTGGAGCGCGCACAGGCTTGAAGAACTGATAAACGCCGGTAAAATTATACGTCCGGCTTATATGAACGTGTCCGAGCATCGGGACTATGTGGCATTTAACGACAGATAAGCAGGAACATTAATAAAAAGTCTTGACATATATTGTATATTGGTGTATTATGATATAAATTAAATTTACATTATATTTTATGGAGGTAATTATTATGAAAAAATGGGTATGCGGAGTATGCGGATATATTTATGAGGGCGAGTCGGCTCCTGAGCAGTGTCCTCAGTGCAAAGCCCCCGCAAGCGCTTTTAAGTTACAGGAAGGCGGTCTTTCATGGGCTTGTGAACACGTTATCGGAATTGCGAAGGACGTTGACCCCAGAGTTATCGAGGGTCTCCAGGCTAACTTCACCGGCGAATGCACCGAGGTCGGTATGTATTTGGCTATGGCGAGACAGGCTATCCGCGAGGGTTATCCCGAAGTTGGCGCCTTCTATCAGCAGGCGGCATATGAGGAAGCCGAGCACGCCGCTAAGTTTGCAGAGCTGCTGGGCGAGGTCGTTTACGCCGACACCAAGAAGAACCTTGAGCTGAGAGCTGAGGCTGAATGCGGCGCGACCGCAGGAAAGCTTGAGCTGGCTAAGCTGGCTAAGGAGCTGGGCTATGACGCTATTCATGACACGGTTCACGAAATGGCAAAGGACGAAGCAAGACACGGCTGCGGCTTTGAGGGACTGCTCAAGAGATATTTCGGATAAGATTAAATACATAAAGCGGTCAGCTGCTTTGCTGACCGCCTTTTGTTTTTGTCATAATTTTTCACTCTGTCCGAGATAGCGGCAAGCTCATCGCGGGAAAGCTCCGGCAGACGCTCAAGCTTTTCGAAAAAGAGCGAGATCGTCTCATTTTCACTGAGCTTAAGCATATTTGCCGACGATCAGATCTATGCCGGATATTATAAAGTAAATACCAAGCAGGATGCCAATGCCAAGCGCCAGAGCAACAGGATGGACCGCGGAATATATGCCGACGATTATGTCGAGTATGCCGA